>NZ_JBQEMU010000002.1:61897-193332 GCF_052044235.1 Flavobacterium sp. 22659 | reverse complement strand
TAGACTGCACCCAAAAGTTTAGACAAATTAATAATTAAGTTTTATAATAATGAGCTCGATATTGTATCGGGCTCATTCCTTTTAGATTAAGTTTAATCCTGTCATTATTATAATAATTTATATACTCGATAATCTCTTGTTTCAATTGATTAATGGAAGTGTATTTTTTTAGATAAAACAACTCTGATTTTAATATTCCAAAGAAGTTTTCAATTATCGCATTATCAAGACAATTGCCTTTTCTGGACATGCTTTGCATAATTCCTTTTTTCTTTAATAAATGCTGATATTGTATCATTTGATACTGCCATCCTTGGTCAGAATGCAGAGTCAGATTAGTATTATCGGGTATTTTTTTAAATGCTTTTTCAAGCATATTTAAAACTTGATTAAACACTGGTCTTTGCGATAATTCATAGCTAATTATCTCTCCATTAAACAGATCGATTATCGGCGATAAGTACAATTTATTGCCAGAAACATTAAATTCAGTCACATCGGTTGCCCATTTTTGATTAGGTATATCAGCCTTAAAATTGCGCTGCAGTAGATTAGGGGCTATTTTTCCCTGCTCTCCTTTATACGATCTGTACTTCTTGATTCTGATTAGACTTTTTAATCCTAAAAATTTCATTAATCGAAGCACTGTTTTGTGATTAATTAAAATCCCCTCTTTTTTGAGTAATAGAGTAATACGTCTATATCCTAACCTGCCCTTATGATAATTGTAAATCTGTTTAATTAAATCTTTTATCTCTTGATATTTATCGATTACCTGACCTTTCTTTTCATAGTAATAATACGTACTTCTAACCATGTTCATACAATTTAGCAAAAGATCTAAATCATACTTATGCCTTAATTCCATTATGGTTTGAGCTTTTTGTTTTGATTGGCTTGCTCGGCTTGAACTAAGGCGTTGAACTTTTTTAGAATTTCGTTCTCAGCGCGCAGGTACTCTAACTCCTTTAAGAGTTCCTCTTCCCTGGTTAAAGGTTTGTCTGTTTTTCGTTGCTTTCTCTTAAAATTCATAACTGCTGGTCTGCCACGTGATTTAAGTTCTAAGCCTGCCAAATCATCTTTTGCATATTTTCTTTGCCAGCTAATTATGGTTGACTGCGCTGGAATTTTGAAAATCAAGCAGGCTTCATCCAAAGATAAAGACTTATTTTCAATGGTTTGTATTACTTTTAATTTAAAGTCTGCAGTATAAACTTTATTTTTCTGCCTTGGTAAAAGACCTTCAATTCCAAATTCATTATAGCGGCTAATCCAGCATGTAAGGTTGCTTTCAGCTATCTTGTTTGCTCTAGCTGTGCCTTTAACCGAGTTATGCCTTTTCATAACTTCTTCTACACAACGAAGTTTAAATTCACAATTGTACTTGACTTTTCTTTCCATAAAAATGCCCCCAAATAGTGTCTAACTTTTTGGGGGCAGTTCACAATCGAAGCTCTTTTTTTTGTCAGTGAATTTTTTCAAAAAACAGACTTTTGAATTTCAGGCAAAAATCAACATATAAAAAATATTAACTCGATATTTTAAACAAACACTATTTTTTATGCAAAAAAATTAGCAATACCTCAGTACTTGTTTTGATGCATCAGGGTGTTTATTTTACTGATTTCGGGGGTTCAGATGTTTTTTTTGCATCATCTGTTGCACAATATGCATCATCCGTTCTACAATACAACACCTCTACAATATACTTTCGTTAAGAAATATTTAAGAAAAAAGTGCTGCTGTCAAAACTCAAAAATACCAACCGGCAAAAGACCCAAATTTTAAATGTTTTTTTTATAAAACTTAACGATTAACTAATTATTAAAGTAAACTAACAACCAAATTTTTATGCAGAAAAGAACATTAAAAAAGCTATTGTGCTTAATAGTATGTATGTGGGGAAATTTTTTCTACGCTCAAACTGTTAAAGGTAAAGTAACATCTGGCGGTGCCAACCTGCCTGGTGTCAGCGTAATAGTACAAGGAACAAAAAACGGAACCGTTACTGATTTTGACGGTAGTTTTGTATTAAACAATGTAGAGCCAAAAGCGTTGCTGCTTTTTAGTTATGTAGGATATAAAAACCTCTCAATACCAGCAGACACAAAATCGGTTATGCAGGTTACCATGATAAGTGACCTCGAAAAATTAAATGAAGTAGTTGTTATTGGATATGGAACATCAAAAAGAAAAGATATAAATGGTGCCGTTTCCTCTATTAAAGCTTCTGAAATTCAGGACAAACCTTTTGTTTCTATCGATCAGGCGCTTGTAGGTAAAGCTGCAGGTGTAAACGTGACTCAAAACTCAGGAACACCCGGAGGAGGAATTTCTGTGCAGATTAGAGGGATTACGTCTATTAACGGAAATGAACCTTTGTATGTTATTGACGGAACTCCGGTTTTTGCTGATAAAAACAACGACACATTTTCATTCAGTGCTTTAGGCGGAGGAAACGGACAAACTAAAAATTCAGCTTTGTCTGGTCTGAATATTTCAGATATTGAAACTATTGACATTTTAAAAGATGCATCGGCAACTGCCATTTATGGTGCAAATGGTGCAAACGGTGTCGTTTTGATTACAACCAAAAAAGGGAAAAAAGGAAAATCAAAATTTACATACGAAACTTATTTAGGAACTCAGGAAATAAGAAATACCGTTGATGTTTTAAACCTGCCTGAATATGCCGCATATCAGGCAAAAATTTACAAACTAAATGGTGAGCCTGTTCCGTATCAATATCAAAAACCTAATTTATTAGGCAATGGAACAAACTGGCAGGATGAACTTTTTAGAACTGCTACCATGTACAATCATCAGCTGTCATTCTCAGGCGAAAAAGAAGGAACACGTTATTATACTTCTTTAAACTATTTTGATCAGGAAGGAATTGTTTTAAACTCAGATTTCAACAGATTATCTATGCGATTAAACGTTGATTCTAATGTAAAATCCTGGCTTAAAATTGGAAACAACCTATCAGTTAGTAAATCATCTCAGCAAGTCGTACGAAACGATGACAGAGGCGGATTGGTTATGAACGCTTTAAGACAATCTCCAGAGTTACCGGTTAGAACTCCAGATGGTTCTTATGCGGGACCAACAAGCGGTTTAGGATCTTCGGCAAATGAGGCAACTAACCCAATCGCTTTGTCTGAATACAATAATTCGACTACCGAAAGATTTAAAATTAACGGAAATTTATTTGCCGATTTTACACTGATAAAAGGATTAGTTTTTAGAACTGAATTAGGATATGATTTAAATTTTGCAAAAAGCAGCACTTTTGCCCCTAAATATACTTTAGGAAACGTAAATGAACTTTTAAACAAATCATTCAAACAGCAGGATCAAAGTTATTATTGGAACATCAAAAACTATTTGACGTACAATAAAACTATCGGCGAGAAACACAATTTTACTTTCTTATTAGGTCAGGAAGCGCAGGAAAGCCGTTATGAATATTTAAGCGGTTACAGATCAGGTGAATTTTTAAACAAAAATTTCACAAATTTAAATATTGGAGATATTGATACGGCAGTAAACGGAAATGGTTCTGGCAGATGGTCAATGACTTCTTATATTTCAAGGTTAAATTACAGTTTCTCTGATAGATATTCTTTCTCTGCCTCAATAAGAGCAGATGCTTCATCCAACTTTGGTCCTAATAATAAATGGGGTTATTTCCCATCTTTTTCAGGAGGATGGACAGTTAGTAACGAAAAGTTTTTTGAACCATTATCAAACAGCATCAATTACTTAAAATTCAGAGCAGGTTATGGTACAGTTGGAAATCAAAACATTCCGGCAAACAGATACCAGACTATCTTGTCATTGCTTTCTTCTCCGTTTGGTGGTGTATCGCCGACAATTGACAATTTAGGAAACCCAAATATCAAATGGGAATCTCTTAAATCATTCAATACTGGTTTCGAATTGGCAATGCTTAACAATAGAGTAAAATTAGATTTTGATTATTATGTTAAAAACTCATCTGATTTCTTAACCAAACAAATCAATGACGAATCAAATCAAAGTGCCCTTAATTATTACCTGAATACGGGTGAAATTGTAACAAAAGGTATCGAACTTACTTTGAATACAAGAAATATTGCAACCGAAAATTTTAACTGGGACACTACTATTATTTTTTCAAAATACAATAATGAGCTGACTCGTTTTCAAGGTGAAGGTAAATCGTTATTAGGAAAAGTTCAATTCGATTTATACAACGTTACCAGAACTACAGAAGGACAGCCGGTAGGACAATTTTATGGTTATGTAACCGATGGTTTATTTAAAAATGCTGCTGAACTAGCTGCAGGACCAGTTCAGGAAGCAGGAACAGGAATTGGAGATATTCGTTTTAAGGATCTTAACGGCGACGGAAAAATTGACAGTAAAGACCAGACTGCTATTGGAGATGCTATTCCTGATTTTACCTATGCTGTTACCAATAACTTTAGATACAAAAACTTTAATCTTGGAATAGTTTTAACAGGAAGCCAGGGCAACCAGATCTACAATTTTACACGTCATTACATTGACGGAATTTATCCGGGATTTGGCGATAGATTTGGAAATGTCAGCACTCAGGCAATACATGCTTTTGAACCTGGTGTAAACGAAAATACTGATGTGCCTAGAATTACTCTTAACGATCCAAATGGCAACGGAAGAATTTCGAATCGATTTGTGGAAGATGGTTCTTACTTAAGAATTCAAAATGTTTCGTTAAGCTACGATTTACCAAGCAAAATATTCGATAACTCTTTTATCTCTAAAGTAAGATTGTACGTAAACGTTCAAAATTTATACACGTTTACAAAATATAGCGGCTTTGACCCTGCCCTTGGAAATTTAGACCAGAATATAACCTTGAGCGGAATTGATTTAGGACGTTACCCAGTGCCAAGAACAATTTCTGCAGGAGTGAATTTAGAATTCTAAGATTAATAAAAACACATTTAACTTAATGATTCATAATCATTAACATAAAAAAATAGTTATGAAAAAACTTTTTAAACTTTTTATGATGGGAATGCTGATACCATTGCTGTCTTTATTTTCTTGTTCAGATGATTTTTTGGATGCACCATCTGAAAATCAATTAACACCAGGCGATTTACCTGAAGGCGTTACGGCTTTTGACGGAATTGCCGAGAGTTTGTATTTTAAACCGTGGTTTACCTTTAATGATAAATTCCTAATTGCCGTTGGAGACATGTACGCCGGTAATGCTTTTACTTTTGATGGTGCTTATGCTCAGTTTAAAGATGCTCAGGTAACGTCACAAAACCCAATTTTGACAGAAGGATATGTTTCGTTGTTTTCGGTTATCGATCAATCTAATAATTTAATGAGTTTAGTTGAGGACAGAAAAAGCGAACTGCCGGAAGCATCCTATAAAAATGCTATCGCCATATCAAGATTCATGAGAGCAAATGCTTATTTCTATTTGGTAAGAACTTTTGGAGCTGTGCCAATCATAAATAAAGCAGGTTCTGCAGCACAGCCAAAAAGAAATCTTGTTTCTGATGTTTATAAATTCATCAAACAAGACTTAGAATATGCCGTTGAAAATTTACCAGAAAGAGCTGCAAAAAAAGGATATGTGACCAAATATGCAGCAATGGGAATTTTGGCAAAAGTACACTTGACATTAAATGAATATGGAGAATGTGCCGCTTTAACTCAAAAAATTATAGGCAACCAATATATTTTAATTCAGGATTACGGAAACTTATTCAGCAGTCCGGAAAATAATAACAGCGCAGAAAGTATGTTTGCCCTGCAATGGAAAGCTATTGCAACAGAATGGGGAACACAAAATACCAATCAGGCTTATATCGTTCCGGGAGGTACAGGAATTACAGGCGGTGGTGACGGATGGGGCGTTTACCTTCCTTCTATCTCATTACAAAATGGATTTGAACCAAAAGATACCAGAAAGAAAAGCACAATCATGACAGATGGTGACTTCTACCCTGAATTGTTAAAAAACCAAGGCGGATTTACGTATAAAAAAATATACTCTTCTACAGCGGCTAATTTCAGAAAATACATTGTAGGTTCTGCCGCAGAAAGAAATGATGTATTCTTTATGAGAACTTCACAAAACACCATTATTTTAAGATATTCTGATATTTTATTAATGAATTCTGAGGCGATTTTGGCCGGAGCTGGTTCTACAACTTCTGCATCTGCTTTAAGTTCTTTTAATGAAGTAAGAGCAAGAGCAGGACTGCCGGCTAAAACAGTATTGACAAGAGATGAATTGTTTAACGAAAGAAGAGTTGAATTTGCACTGGAAGGACAATATTTCTTTGACCTTAAACGCCGTGGATTAGCAGAAGCAACAGCTATTATTTCACAGCAGGAAGTTGGTTTTTATTCTGATGATGCCAGAACAGAATTGATTTCAAGAAAGATAACTCCGGGAAGCAATTATTTTGAACTGCCGTTACCACAATCTGCTATTGATACTAATCCATCATTATTAGAACCTCCGGTTCCATTTAACTTTAACTAACTTATACCATGATCAATAAAATAAAATATAGAATTCTGATTCTTTTGGCACTGGCTTCTTTTACAGCCTGCCAGAATGACGATGCGGTTACTGCAAACGTAGAAGCTATGGTTGCTGAACCCGGAGATTTACTTAATCAGGCGTTTCCTCAAAACAAAGTCAGAGTTGAAGGCAATGGTTTACAGGGATTAAAAAAGATTACGCTGGATAATACTATTAACATCACTTTCAATCCCAACTATAATTCAGATAAATCGTTTATTTTCACTATTCCTTTTGATGAAAAATTAGGAAGCAGATTTGGTGTTCAGCCTATTACATTTACAACCGCATCTGGTTCAGTAACTAAGAATATTGAAATTTTACAGCCTGATCCAACAATTACCAAAACAATTCCGGCAGTAGCAACTCCGGGATTTCCATTGGAAATTGAAGGAACATGGTTTTATAATATTTCATCAGTTACCTTAGGCGGAAAAGCGGTAAGTTATACTGTAAAATCATCTTCATCCATTGTTATTGGTTTGCCTGCAAATGCCGTTTCAGGATCAGAACTTACTATTACTACACCGGGTGGTACTGCAAAGAAAACAATCGACTTTGCAACGATCGTGTTGGTATCTGATTTTGACGGAAATGGCGCCAGAACCGAATGGACTTCTTACGGCGATATAGAAAGTTTTAATACCGCTACAGCAGGTGGTCCAACAGGAAATTACACCACATTAGTCTGGGGCGGTTCAAATGCCAACGGTTATAACGGAAGCAGTGGAGGCGGCGGAGCCAGTTTCTTAAGTGCTTCTAATACAGATGCTACAAAAGCTTTTATCGATATTGATGTAAGTGCAAATGTTGTTGGGGCTAATTTTGCAATCCAGTTAAATACTATCGACGGCGTAAATTATGGATATAATTTTAAAATCACCGATGTAAACTGGTCTACAAAAACCATTTCAATTGCTGATTTTAAAGATAATTACGGATTTGGATCTAATACAGCTGCAACGTTAAACCCTTCAAAAATTAACGAGATTAAAGTTGGAGTGGCTCAGGGAGATTCACCTAATCCAAGTGCCATTAAATTTGATAATATTAAAATTCGTTATCAATAATTTCTCTTAAATTAAAAAGAGGCTGTGGTCAAAACAGCATCTTTTATAAAGTAAACTATATAACCCCATTGGTATAATTATGTTAACACATAGAAACATAGCTTTTATTTCTTGAAAAAGACTATAAAAAGAAACATGTTTCTAACACATAGCGCACTATGTTTATTTTCAATAAGTGAAACGCCTTTTTTAAGGCTTTGTAATCTATGTTTCTATGTGTTTATTTTTTTATGATTCTAGAAAAACGAATAAAGTAATTACAACCAATGTATTATATAATAAAAAAACAGAAACTATAAATCAGAGTATTCATCTTAACAATAGAGAATATTCTATAATAAAAAACAGTATGAAAAGTAAATTTTTATTAATGCTGATAAGCCTCGTCTTTTTTCTAAATGCGTGCTCAAAAGACGATAACGACGCTGCTGAAATTCTGGAAACACCAGTTGCCAATGCTCCAAAAGATGTAAATGATAACGGTTTTAAAGCAAAATGGAATTATGTTTCCCATTCAAAAAGTTATCTTTTGGATGTTTCAACCAGCGAAGATTTCACCACTATTCTTCCTAATTACAATTCAAAAGAAGTTACTGATTTAAATGAAGTTGTAACTGGATTAACTGGCGGAACACAATATTATTACCGAGTGAGAGCTAAAACAGAAGCCCAAATTTCGGATTATTCAAATGTGATTAGTGTTGTTACTACAGGTTCTAATGGCATTCCCGAAGATCCAACTTTTTTAAAGGTTAAAGTAAATAAATTAGCGAACCCGTTTTTTGTAGGTATGGCAATAAAAGCTTCACAGCTTACAAACGGAACGCCTTATGATGTTATCCTGAGAAATGAATTCAGCAGTATTTCTGCAGAATACGAAATGAAAATGGATCAAATATCGACAGCAAGCGGTGTTTACAACTGGACTGTGGCTGATAAAATTGTGGCGTACGGAAATACCAATAACATTAATGTACACGGTCATGCTTTAGTATGGCATAATGCAGTGCCTCAGTGGCTGAAAGATTTCTCTGGAACTGATGCTGAGTTTGCTGCAGAAGTAAAAAAATACATTACAGATGTGGTTACACATTATGCAGGAAAAGTAAAATCATGGGATGTGGTTAACGAAGCTGTTGATGATAACGGCGGTGCTATGAGAAATACAATTTTCTTGCAGCGAATGGGACCAAACTATGTAAAAGACTGTTTTCAATGGGCTAGAAATGCTGCAATTGCTGCAGGTGACACTTCATTATTGTTGTTCTATAATGATTATGCTACGTCAACTAATATTGCAAAACAAGATAAAGTGTTTGCTATTCTAGAGGATTTAAAAACTGCAAAAGTTATTGACGGTGTTGGTTTTCAAATGCACAACACTTATTTGAGCCCAACCAAAGCGCAGATAGAAACAGATCTAAACAGAGCGGTGGCAAAAGGTTTAAAAATTCATGTTTCAGAATTGGATATACAAGTAAACCAATTTAATGATATTTCTAGTTTTACAAACGAAAGAAGACTGGCTCAAAAAGCAAAATATAAAGAAATGGTAAAAATTTATAATGCGCTTCCGGCAGCAAATAAATACGCCTTAACCATTTGGGGAATGAAGGATAATGAATCATGGATTCCGTACAGCACTGAACTGAATCATCCAGGAAATGACTGGCCTTTATTGTACGATTCTAATTTTGCAGTCAAAAGTTCACATACCGGATTTTTAGAAGGTTTAGATTAAATCTGAAGATTAACTAATAAAAAATAAAAGCCTGCGAAACATAGATTTCGCAGGCTTTTTTATTTGATCGTGATTTCTGTGTTTTTTTTCTAACACATAGCCCCTATGTTTATTTTAAATAAGTGAAACGCCTTTTTTAAGGCTTCGGGATCTATGTCTCTATGTGTTATAATTGACTCTTAAAATGGCAATATTAAATTGGTCTTTTGTAAACCGTAACATCATCTACCCACATCATTACAGTTGAAAATAAATTTAGTTTATTAGGATCAATAAAATTCGAGTCTTTTGAACCTACATTCACATTAAAAATAATAGCATGTGTTCCAAAATTATTAAAATTCAAATTCGACACACTGCTGTTTGTATACGTGGCAACCGTTACATCATCGACCTTAATGGTTACAGTAACTACGTTGTCTTTCATTTTCCAGAAAGATTCATATAAATGCCATCCGTTATTTCCGTCTATATTAAAATTAGCCGGATAATTTCTTTCAGCAGAATTTCCTAATAAATTGTTTCCAACGGAAGTTCCATAAAAAATGTTCGAAGTAAAACGACTTGCATTAGGCGCAAAAGAATAACCTTCCATAATATCGATTTCTCCTTTTGTAGGCCAGCCGTTTCCTTGTACAGACCAAAAAGCCGGCCACGCACCATAAGTATCCTTAAAAGACTTATAAGTCCCGCCATCCATCGCTATTAATTTAATATTAGCCGAAAGCATATACTCTGTATTATTTTCCGGTTTGTATTGGTAATTAGAAGTAATGAAACCAGATTGGTACTTGTACGTGCTTAATTTTGTAGTCTTGATTTCCAAACATTGTCTTCCATCGCGCCATTGTGTGGTAGGTACAGAACTGGCATAATCACAATACCAGGAATTGTAATCGGCACGTTGTTCTTTTGTCCATTGTGACAAATTCGAGCCTACATCAAAGGTATCTTCAAATTGTTTTACCCAGGGAGCTCCGGCTATTTTTTTAGTACTTCCATTTGTACTCATCTCCTCTGATGTTTTTTCTGTTGCAGAATTTTCAGCGCAGGAACAAAATCCTAAGACACATGCCATCAATAATGTAATACTGTTTAACTTTCTCATAATTTGTGGTTTAGATGTTAATATTTATTAAATAATAAAAATAACTCTATATAATACAACAGAATACTACATTTGAGGCAGTTAATAGCATAGATGTTGTATTTTACGTTATTATGAAAAAATTGATGCAGAAAAACAGAAATTAGACGCTGAAAAGTCTGCCTTTTTTATAAACGATTATTCCTGATTTGTCTGTGTAAAACCTGCTTCGCCAGACAAAAAAATGGGTTAACCTTTTGGGGCTATAATTTGGTAATTTCCACTCAAATGCATTAAACTGAAGAGGTACATTAATCCATCATAATACGGATCAAAGTAACCGTCTTCATAAGGTTCTAGTTTGGCATTCCAAACCGCATGAACAAAATCTATACTTGCTTTATCTTTATTTACTAATGATGCTGTGGCAGCTGTTCCTACTAAACCAATTGAATGTCTCAGCTTTTTAACCGGACCTGCCTGAAGAATAAATTCCGGAGTAGAACCATCCAGATTAAACTGATCTTCATAAGTTTCTAATCCTTTTGATCTCAGAAAATTTTGAAATCGCTTCGCATAATCTTCCTGCCATTCTTTGTCTTTTCCGTACCAGGTATAATCCATTGCGATGTTCATAGGAACGCGCCAGGAATCATAACGAAATCCGGGAGGAAGCCACGGAGTTGGATGCGGTTCGCCGTTAAACTCAGTATAATCTGAAGTCAGACCCGTTACAGGATGACAGGCTTTCTGCAAAAATTTACGAGAAACTTCGGCACATTCTTTATAAAACTGTTCGTGACCGTCTTTGGCGTACAATACCCATATTTCGTAAAAAGCAGGAACATGATAAGAAGGATCTGTCCAGTTGTAACCGCCGCCTTCTGGTACAAAGGAAATCTGTTTGTGTTCCGTATTTATAATATTATAAATATTTCCGGTGCCGTCTTTTTTCCACATGGCATCTAAAATTCTTCTGGCTTCTTTGTAATAATTAATTCCTGTATCATTGCCCCATTTATTAGAAGCAAAAAGCAGACTGGTTATATAATACAATTCGCCGTCTGAAGCAGAACCTGCAGAATTCTGTTTTTTCGTCTGCGGATTGACACTCCATGCAAAGTATCCTTCTCTTGGTCCGTCCTGATGCTGCATATATTTAACCGACCATCGCCAGAGACGATCAAAAACATCCTTTTTATTGAATTGAACGGCAACCATCATTCCGTAGGACATACCTTCGGTACGGGCATCTTTGTTTTTAACATCAGAGACGTATCCTAAAGAATCTCCTTCTTCAAAATAAACTTTATCCGGTCCTTCAAAAACATCATAATACGCTTTGGTTAATTTCTTATCAATATCATTCTGGCTGTAACCTGCTTCCTTAAAAAGATTACGGTATTGAGGCCTTTTGAGTTCTCTATCTGTTTTCTTTTTATTCTGACTAATAGCAAAAGCCGGAACAATCAAAGCAAAAATCAATAACAAAAGATGTATTTTACTCAGGTATCCATTTGTAATATTATGATGTACTATCATATTTTTTGGTTTTTGATTTTCTTTTATCCTAAAAAAAGCCGAAAGCGCTTAAACTTTCGACTTTTGAAAAACTAACTAACATAACTCAACTCTATAATAAAGCTATTAATGTATTGCGTTCAGGTTCTCAGCTTTATTAATAAGTGTATTTATAACAAATATAATCAAAAACAATAAATACGCAACCGATTGTAATTAAATTTTATACTAATTATTCAAAAAATATTCAATTTTAAAAACATATATTCATTATTTAAGAAATAAAAACAAACAATATGCAACAACAGGGATAATTTGCAATTTAAAAATAATGATTAAAATGAGTTTTATTGTTTTTATTAAAGAACTCGTAAAAAATACAAATGATCAAAAAATGCACATTAATAACTATTTATCAAGACAATACAATTTAAAAGTCATCTAAACATAAAATAAGAAACAATAAAACAACTGGTTGTGTAATTATATTTGATTTTTTGAATATTGAAAAAAGAATTTTCATTTTTATTCAAATAAAAGTTCGAGTTTTAAAAATTATATTTTTCAATTTCTCAAATAAAAACAGGCATTTATATTCGATAGATTTACTGAAACAAACTCATGCTTCAAAAATGATATTATAGGCTTCAAAAATGATACACTTATTTCAACTTTCAGGCTATTTTTACAGTAGCGTTCTCTATATAAGGAATGAGATAAAGTGTTTATTTATTTGATAAAAAACACTTTAAAGCAATTAAAATGGTAAAATAAAAGCCAATAAAAAAGCACTTGATATATTTATGAATACTACATTGAAGAAACTTTCTGTACTGGAGAAAATAGGTTACGGTTTAGGTGATTTTGCAGCGAATTTGATCTTTCAGACTCTGCTTACATTTTTGGCTTTCTTTTACACAGATGTATATAAAATTCCAGCCGGCACAGCAAGTGTAATTATTTTTACGGGCGGTTTTATTGGTGCTTTTTTTAATATCATTATGGGAGTTATTGCAGATCGTACTCAAACGCGCTGGGGGAAATTCAGGCCCTGGATTTTATGGACTTCTTTACCTTTTGGAATTGCTGCTGTTCTTTCTTTTTTAAGTCCGGATTTTGGAATATCAGGAAAGATAGCCTATGCCCTGCTGACTTATTTCTTCCTTGTATTAATTTACTCTGCAAACAATTTACCTTATGTAGCTTTAAGCGGTGTTTTGACAGGCGACATGAAAGAACGAAACAGTCTTTCCTCCTATCGTTTTGTTGCTGTAATGATCGCCCAATTTATAGTTCAGTCACTTTTACTGCCATTTGTTTTAATTTTAGGAAATGGCGATAAAGCTGTTGGTTTTAAAAACACCATGATACTATTTGCTGTTATTGGAGTGATTTGTTTTCTGGTTACTTTTTTTACTACAAGAGAAAGAATAATTCCGGCAAAAAATCAGGAATCTACCGTTAAGCAGGATTTTATGGATTTATCTAAAAACGGTCCGTGGCTGGTTATGTTATTGGTTACTATTCTGGTATTTATCACTTTGTCTTTAAAAGGCGGTATGTATGTTTTTTACTTTAAATATTATTTAGATCCGGATGCCCAAATTATTTTTTTACATGATATTGGTTTTACAGCATTTATCGAACATTTGAATCATTCTTTAACAGCAATGGGTTTTATAGATTTTCACTGGCCGAAGGATGCGCCGACTTCTGCATTCAGCCTTTTTAATGCCGGAGGAATTATTTTTATGATTTTCGGAATTATGTTTTCAAAACCTCTCGCTGATGCTTTTGGCAAAAGAAACGTTTATATTACGTTCATCTTTTTATCTGCGTTAAGTCTGCTGGCATTTAATTTTTACACCAGATCAGCCGTTGCTATGGTATTTTTGACTCAATTACTTCATGGATTTATTTATGGAGTGACTATCCCGCTTTTATGGGCTATGATTGCTGATGTTGCTGATTACAGCGAATGGAAAAACAACCGAAGAGCAACCGCTGTCATTTTTTCGGCCATGATATTTGGATTAAAAATTGGCATTAGTATTGGCAGTGCGTTAGGCGCGGCTTTTCTTTCTAAATATGGTTATGTAGCCGAAGAGGTTAATCAGGTCCCTGCAGCGGTAGAAGGAATTAAACTTTCAATAAGTATTTATCCCGGCTTTATATTTATTATTAGCGCTGTTCTATTATGCTTTTATGTAATAGATAAAAAAATGGAAATTCAAATTGAAACTGATTTGAAAGAAAGACGATAATGATGATGGGAAATTTAGATTTTAGATTGCAGATTGTAGATTGCAGACTTTTGACTTTTGACTTTTGACTTTCGACTTTCGACTTTTGACTTTCGACTTTTGACTTTCAACTTTTAACTTTCCCCATCCTTACTAAAAAAATAAACAGCGCATTAAAATGCGCTGTTTACCTAAATACTAACTTACTTAACTCAATCTAACATAATTTAATCATTAATAACCAGGATTGTTATCGCTTGGTTTTATATTTGGATTAGAAGATGTTTCTCTGTTTGGAATTGGCCATAATTCATTTTTACCAGCCTGAAAACCTGTTCCCGCTAACTCTGTACTCGCAATACCCCATCTGATAATATCATCAAAACGGCTTTGCTCTCCTGCAAATTCAACTTTACGTTCGTGCACAATTGCAGCAAAAACAGCTTCTTTTGTTGGAGCAATGGCAGTTGTTAAACCTGCACGATCTCTGACTTGTGTGATATAGGCAATTGCGGCAGTTTGTGAACCTCCATCTCTTTGGTTTTCGCATTCTGCTTTCATAAGCAGTACATCTGAATAACGCATAACTTTGAAGTTGATACTCGATTGTGTGGCTTCATCCTCTTTTTTATAATAATTCTGGTATTTTTTCCAGCCTGCTCTTCTAAGCCCTGCAGATGTATTAAAATTTTGCGCTGTCATAGTTAGGGTTCCTTTTAAATATTTTGAACCCGGAACATAAAAAGTATCATCAAAACGTAAATCCCCAGCCTCATAAGAATCCAGCAGCGCATCTGGCGGATACACATTAAACCAGCTCAAATTACCGTATTCCTGTCCTCTCAGAGTTGACTCGGCAAAACCGGTTCCGCCGCTATTTCCTGCATCATCCCATTTGTTGCCAGTTCCGTTGTTTTCATTAAATTCAATTTCAAAAACAGATTCTTTTCCATGTTCTGTTTCTTCCATGAAGTTGTTGTAAAAACTGCCTTTATCTTCAAGGCTGAATCCTGTAACATTGTTTAAAGCGGCTAAAGCCAGATCGTATTTCTTTTCATAAAGTAATACTTTACCCAGATAAGCATAAGCAGCTTCTTTTGTGGCTCTTCCTGCTTGTTCACCGCTCTTAGAAAGAAGGTTTTGTGAAGCAAATTCAAAATCATCTCTAATCAAATTATAAACTTCTGCTTTAGGGCTTCTTGCCGCGCCTACAATAGTTCCTGTTTTATAAATTGGCAAATCACCAAAACGATTTACTAAAAGGAAATAATAGTAAGCTCTTAAAAAATGTGCTTCTCCTAAAAATTTATTTTTTCTCTCTTGTGATAAAACTGAATCCGGCAGAGCATTAATCTTATCTGCATTATCCAGTACAAAATTAGCTCTGGATATTCCTAAAAAACAAGATTCCCAATAATACTGGATAATATCATTTCCGGCATTAAAAGAAAAATCCTGAAAAGGCTTTTTATTCCCTTCTAACTGCGGATTTCCTGCTGCATCCTGCCCCATAAGATCCATTGCAAAAGCTAGGTTTCGGGCATAAAGTCCTCTTGTCTGTAAATTTGCATATGCTGCATTTACAGAAGATTCTACCTGCGCAGCAGTTTTAAAGAAAGTGTCGGGCGAAAGCGTATTTGGATTTTTTAATTCTAATTCCGCAGTGTCGCATGACTGCATTGCAAAAACTCCCAACAATGCAGCAACTATATATTTTATTTTTTTCATCATCTTATAAATTAAAATTTAACATCAAGTCCAAAAATTACTGATTTTGGCTGTGGATATCTTCCTAAGTCGATACCTGCAGAATTTGCGTTTCCATCTGCACGTGCAATTTCAGGATCTAACCCTGTATACTTTGTAATAGTAATAAGGTTTTGACCGCTTACATAGAATCTTATATTTGAAAAATGATTATCAAATGTTTCTCCTGATAAGGTATATCCTAATGTGATATTTTTTAATCTCGTATAAGAACCATCTTCAATATAGCGCTGGTTTGCTGAAGACCAGTTAATATCTGCTCCCTGCGCTCTAGGCAGAGTTGCCGATGGGTTTGTAACGACTCCATTCGCAACTATTGCTCTGTCTAAAACATCAGTACTGGCATTAAACAAACGATTCATTCCTTTTAAGTCAAAAGTGTTGGCATTGTAAATATCATTCCCCTGAACTCCTGTAATGAAACAGTTAAAATCAAACTTTTTATAAGCTGCAGTAATATTTAAACCATATGTAAAATCAGGATATGGATTTCCAATATTGGTTTTGTCGTTTGAATTGATAACTTTATTACCGTCACGATCCACAATTTTGATATCACCCGGCTGTATATTTGTCTGGCCAGGACCAAAAACAGCATCTACTTCTGCCTGGTTTTGATAAATTCCATTTGTCTGGTAACCATAAAAGTAAAATAACGGCTGGCCTACTTCAAGTCTAGAAAAGTTCTCTAAACCTGCTCTTGCAGTTGGACCTCCCAATACACTGGTAACTCCCGGTGCTAAACTTGTTACTTCATTTTTACTTGTTCCTAAATTAGCTGTAGCAGACCATGTAAAATCTCCTTTTCTGTCATTGTAACTTAAACTGATTTCATATCCGGATACTTTTACATCGGCAATATTTTGAATTTGAGTTCCGCCTCCGGCAGATCCAACAGAAGCTGCTAAAGGAACTGCAAAAAGGATGTCACTGCTTTTATTATTAAAATATTCAAAAGATCCTGTGAATTGATCGTCAAACAAACCAAAATCTACACCTATGTTTCTATCCTTTTTAGACTCCCATTTCAAATCAGGATTTGAAGCAACTCCCAGAGATACACCCGGTGCATTTCCGCCTGCAATTGGGTAATTATAATCAGCAAGCAATGTAGCTGCATATTGGTAATTGTCTATTCTGTCATTTCCGGTTGTTCCTGTACTTGCTCTAAGTTTTAAAGTGCTGAAAATAGAATTCTCCATAAAACTTTCTTTGGCTATATTCCATCCTGCCGCTATTGAATAGAAATTTCCCCAGCGGTTATTAGCTCCAAAACGAGAAGATGCATCACGGCGTCCTGAAACAGCCAGCAGATATTTATCATCATAATCATAATTGATACGGGCAATATATCCAATGTTCTTTTCTACGTAATTTGCAGAACTTAGATTTCCTTCATTATATCGCAGCTGATCAATTTCGTCTGAAATATTGTAACGGCTTCCTGCTACCAGATTTTGTGACTTTCCGTCAATTTTAGTTATAACACCTAAGACTTCTAAATTGTGTTTTGCAGCAAAAGTAGTTTTGTATGTTAAACTGTTATCGTAAACAATAGTCTGTCCTTGCGAGTTGGTTTCATTTGTTGTAGAAAACGCCTGTCTGTGGTAAGAACCATCAGCGTAGCTCGGTACGAATGTATGATCTTTACCTGTGTAGTAATCCAATGAAACTTGTGATTTAAATTTTAAACCTTTTAAAATCTCTAATTCAGCGTAGATATTTCCTATTATTGAAAGATTGTTTATTTTTTGATAGCCTAAATTTGCTACACGAACAGGATTTTCTGCATCGTTGCCGTCAATAGCGCTTGGTCCCTGATAACCTCCTAAACTAGCATCGTTGTAAACCGGTAAATAAGGCGCCATTTTTATTGCATGTTCAAGTAATGTTCTTCCTCCTGAGCTGCGTTCCGGATTGATTGTACTGAAAGATATTCCGATATTACTTCCTACTTTAAGTCTGCCGATATCCTGTGTATTATTGGCTCTAAAAGAATAACGTTCAAAACCTGTATTAATAACGGCTCCTTCCTGCTTTAAATATTCGGCAGAATAACGGGCTGTAGAAGTTTCTGTACCATTTGAAAAACTTAAATTATAATCCTGCATTAAACCGCTTTGAAAAATCTGGTCCTGCCAGTTGGTATTAATGTTTCCAAATTCAGCTGCTCTTGCTGTTAAATCACTTCCCAGATCTTTAGCATACTGCAGATATTGCTGTGTATTTAAAACATCATATCTTTTGGTAATGGTTTGAAAACCGGCATAAGTGCTAAAAGTGAGCTGACCTGGTCCTTTTTTTCCTTTTTTTGTGGTTACCATAATTACTCCATTAAAAGCTTTTGAACCGTATAAAGCCGTTGTTGAAGCATCTTTTAAAACAGACATCGATTCAATATCATTAGGACTAAGTCCTGATAAATTTCCTGTCAAAACTCCGTCAATAACGTATAAAGGAGCACTATTTCCCATAGTAGCCAAACCACGAATGGTAACGGTAGGATTAGAACCCGGCGCGCCATTTACAACAGTAACACCGGCAGCTCTTCCCTGTAAAGCCGATTCTGCATTTGTAATGGGCACTGCAGCAATATCTTTTGAGCCTACTGTAGAGATTGCTCCGGTTACTTTAGCTTTTTTTTGCGTTCCGTATCCTACTATAACTTCATTTAAATTTTGTGTGGATAATGCCAGTGTGACATCAATATTGCTTCTTGTTCCTACTGTAATTGTTTGAGAAATCAAACCTACAAACGAAAAAGTAATTTTATCTGTAGGATTAACATCTTTTAAAGTATACTTTCCGTCAAAATCTGTAGAGGTGTTGTTTTTTGAACCTTCTACATTAACACCGGCACCCGGGAGAGGAAACCCCGAAGGATCTGTAATCACCCCATGTATAGTCTTAGACTGTGCCATTATAGTATGACTGCTGATTATTAGCAATGTAATTATTGCAAATTTTAATTTTAACATCATTTCAATTGGTTTTTTGATTAGTTTAAATAGTTATTCGGTTGTAAAGTTTTTTTATTTATTGCAGGCTTACTTATAAAATTGAAAAGCTGTTGCAGCTCTTCCTAATTTTTATTCAAATAAGGATTCAATAAATAATTTAGTGTTCATTTCATACTGTAATTTTTAAAATTGTTAATACTTGTTTTATGGGTTGTTTTAGTTTTCTTACAATCCAAAAATATAAGGTTAGCCTAAATTTTGCCTATTAAAAATGATGCAAAAACTATCAATTTTGTAGCATGAAAACTACAGAAACCGCCTAATTGACGGTTAATAAGCCATTTACTAAAAAAACAGAAATAGGATTTTAATAATAATGTGTTTCTTTTTTTATGCATGAAATAAAAAAAGATGCTGATTGCAATTATTCGATAATTACTTTAAAAGAAATTTGACGCTAATTACTTTGATTTTCAACAATTAAAGTATTCATATACCTAAAAGAAATCTGTTATTAGAGCAAAAAAAAGACGTTATAAAACCGTCTTTAGGAATAATTAAAAAAGAAACAAACTATTTATTATGCGTAGGCAGTTGTCCGTATTTTTCTTTATAACATTTTGTAAAATATGAAGGAGAACTAAAACCAACTTTAATACTAATCTCGGTTATATTATCATTGCCCAGTTCTATTAATTCTTTTGCTTTTTCTAAGCGTACATTTCGTATAAACTCATTTACTGAAACTCCTGTAAGTGTTTTAATTTTTCTGTACAACTGGCTTCGGCTTAAAAATACCTTCGATGCCAGAACCTCAACGCTGAGTTCGTATTCGTTAATATTTTCATTGATATAATGCAGTACCGTTTTTATAAATTCATTATCCAGTGTGGTCGTTTTTTCTTTTGCCTTTGGCGTAATGCCGTTGTAGAATTTATTGAACATAATCTGCCTGCTTTTGAGCAGCTGTACCAGACTGGATCTTAAAATATCCATGTCAAATGGCTTACTCAGATACATATCTGCACCAGAATCTATGCCTTCGAGTTTATCTTTTATTAATGCTTTTGCCGAAAGCATCATTAACGGAATATGGCTTGTTTTTAAATCTGCTTTAATGCTTTTACACAACTCTAAACCATTCATTACCGGCATAATTACATCGGTCAAAATCAAATCGGGCAGTTTTTGTAAAGCAGTTTCCAAACCAATCTGACCGTTTTCGGCAGTCAGTACTTTATATTCTTTTTTAAGTTCGTTTTTTAGATAATTTCTAAGTTCTGTGTTATCTTCAACAATCAAAATAGTATACACCCGGTCTTGTTTTTCCTGATCTTCTGGTAATTGAACCGCTTCTTTTTCAACTATGGGCGTGAAACTTATTTTTTTCTCCTTTTTTAATTCTTCATGCAGTATTTCATTTTCACTAAAAAAGTCTTTTCCTGTGGGAAATATTAATTTAAAAGTGGTGCCTGCTCCCAATACACTTTCGACTTCAATAATTCCTTTGTGGAGTTCAACAAAACCACGAACTACTTCCAGACCTATTCCTGTACTTCCGTAATAGGCTTTGTTCAAATTATTTACCTGATAGAAACGATCAAAAATTCGTTTAATATCTTTTTTGTCTAATCCTGCGCCGGTATCTTCAACAATAACTGAAAAAGAAGGATTTGTATAGGCAGGAGTTAATGACGGAAAATAAACCAATTCCTGATTTATTACTAATTTTACCGTTATTCTTCCATTATCGGGAGTAACCTTAAAAGCATTTGATATTACATTAAAAATAATTTTCTCGAACATTTTAGGATCGACCCAGTCTTTTAATGTTTTCTTATCCGATTCAAATTTAAGGTCAATACCACGGCTCAGGGCTTCTTCATCAAAATAACTTACAATGTCTTTTGTAAAACCCACTACTTCTAACTGCTGTACTTTGAGCGGCATTTTATTAAACTGCAGCTGATTAAAATCCATCAGCTCGTTGATTAATCTTGAAAGTCTGTCTGAACTTTTTTGAATGGTTTGCAGCTTATTTAAAACACCGTTTGAAAGTTCTGTGCTGTTGTTTTTAATTAAATCGGCTAAGGGATTTAAAATTAAAGTAAGCGGTGTTCTAAACTCATGTGAAATATTGGTAAAGAACTGTAACTTTTTATCATTTAATTTTTCAATTTGAGCTGCTTTTTTCTTTTCAAATTGTATTAATTGTTTTTGTTTAAACCTGTTTTGATAATATTGATTGCCAAAATGAATCGCTGCTAATACTAATAAAGAATAGAATAAATAAGCAAATGATGTTTTCCACCAGGGCGGCAGGATTTCAATTTTTAATTCTAAAGGTTTTTGGCTCCAGACTCCATTTTTTTCAGAAGCTTTAACTTTAAAAATATATTTTCCGGGTGCAAGATTTGTGTAGGTTGCTGAGCGTTTACTGCCTACATAGTTCCAGGAATCTTCAAAACCTTCTAAGTAATAAGCAAACTCTGTTCTGGCCGGAAAAGAATAATTTATGCCAATAAAATCGATTGTAAAAACAGATTGATCATGTTTAAGGATTATCTTTTTTGTTTCTGATATTACTTTTATAAGCGGTGAGTTTTTTTCCAGCGGTTTTACAGATTTATTAAAAAGCTTCAGGTCTGTGAAATAAATTGGAAGCTGTTTTCGGCTTTTTTTCAAATTTGAAGGATCAAAATAATTTAAGCCTTCATAACCTCCAAAATAAAGAATTCCGTTTTCATCTTTTAATACCGAATTGTTGTTAAAATCATTCCCCAGTAAACCATCATAGGTAGAATAATTTACTGTTGTTTTGCTCTTTAAGTCCAGCCTGCTGATTCCCTTTTTGCCGCTTAACCATATCGCACCATCATTAGATTCTACAATAGAGGCTATTGATTTTTCCTGAAGGCCGTTAAAATCTATATACCATTTTAGATCATCCTTTTTTTTATTGTAGGTAAACAATCCCGCACCATCGGTTCCAATCCAGATTTCTTTATTTTTAGTTTGATACAAAGTATTGATAGTATGGGTGCTTTTACGATTTTTAAGCTTTGCAGACATTTTATCTCTTAGGGACATTACTGAAAAAGTTATAAAATTCGTTGTACTCACTTTATATAAGCCGGTTGTAGAACCAACCCAAACTTCATCATCAGAATCGACCATGACTTTCCGAATGTCTGCATTTGCTAATCCAATTGCATAAAAAGATTTCTGATTGCAATGATGAAAACGCCCGTCAGCTGGTGTATAATAATGAAGTCCTTTTGAAAAAGTTCCAATCCATATTACACCTCTGGAATCTTCGGCAATACTCATTATATTGTCGGAGGTTAGATCCGGAGTATTTTTTGTATTGTAATTAATAAAAGTGCTGCTTCCTTTTTTTAGAAAAAAGATTCCTTCGTTCCAGCTGGCAAGCCAAACATTTTGTTTTTGATCAATAAAAACTTTTGTGATATTGTCATTTGTTAATCCCGAATAAAAACGAGTGTCTGATTTTGTAATATGTTGAAAGTTTTTGGTTTCGGGGTTGTAAATATCTACGCCTCCACCTTCCATAGAAATCCATAACTGCCCCAGATGATCTTTGGCAATACCGGTAACACAATTGGTTTGCAGCGACTGCGGGTTTCCGGGAAGACTTTCTATTCCGTTTACCTTACTGTTTATCCGGTCAAAAACTCCCAAACCTTTATTGTAATACCCCAGCCAGATTCTTTTTTCTTTGTCTACAAGTAAAGACCATACAGAATTAGATCCCAGACTGCGATTATTGTATTTGCTGTTTACATATTTTTTTTGAACAGCACCCAGTTCATCTACAATGATTAAACCGTCATTTTCAGTAGCACAAAGAATGGTGTGATCATCTGCTTCGCGAATGCACATGATTCTTTTTTTGGTAATTGGATAAGAAACAGCTTGTTTTACCGCAGCATATAAATTGACTTTTACCAGTCCTTTGTATCCGTTGCCAATCCATAGGTTTTGACTGCTGTCAAAAAACATAGATACAATTGAGCCTGAAATTAATTCATTGTCTTTAGGAAGGATTACTTTTTTGACCTCATTTTTTACAGGATCTACTACTTTTAGACCAAAATTAGTACCTAAATAAATAGTGCCTTTTTTATCTTTTACTAAAGAATTGATTAAATAATTTGAAACATTTGGAGTATCAAGTTTATATCTTGTAATTTCATGTGTTTTAGTATCTAACCTAAGCAGACCATTACTAAATGTTCCTAAAAAAATGTTTCCATTATTATCTTCTATGATACTTTTTACAGAAACTACGGTTTCTTTGTCTTCTTTTTTCCGAAGATCAATGTTTTCAAAAGTATCTAAATTGCGATTGTATATACATAAACCTTCATCAGTACCCACCCACAAATGATTCTGCCTGTCTACATAAACCGTATAAATTAAATTGCTGTTGATAGAATTATTTCGCTTGGAGTCTTGTTCATAACCAATATAATTGATTCCGTCATATTTATACAATCCCGCACCATTTGTTCCCATCCACATAATTCCAAACTGATCCTGCGCAATGGTATATATACCGCTTTTTGAAGTCGTATTATCTACCAGACGAAATCGATAGTTTTCAAATGTATTTTGTGAAAACAAACTATTGATAATAAAAAACAAAGCAGCAAAACATTTCTTTGAAAACATTTTAAAATGATTTTTAAATTAAAATCTATATATGGCTGATTTATAAAAACACAATATTGGGTTGATTATATCAGAAGATGTTCTTTCTATAATTTAGTTCAGTATTAGTATTCCACCGTTGGCTGGAATTTTTATTTCTATTTCCTTGTTCTTTTTAAGATGTACTGTTTTTACTTTTCCGTTTAGTTTTTCATCATCAAAATAACAGGTTAATGATGCATCAGAAACCATCATTGGAAGTTTTAATTTCACGCTTAAGGTTTCCTTTTGAGCATTAACTCCTGCGATGTACCACTTTGTTCCTTTTCTGCGGGCCAGAATAACATATTTACCCGGATATCCATCTAAAAAACGAACTTCGTCCCAAGTCGTGGGAACTTCTTTCATGAACTTTACCGCCCAATCCGGAGCATCAGTTAAATTGTTTGGTGCCAGTGCAAAATGCTGTACACCGCTTTGAAAAAGTACTGCCGTTGCCAAAGCAAACACATCTGAAGTAATTCGTTTTGAACCTTTATTGGGAGTATTGTCACTATTGTAAAATTTGTTTAGAGCGCTTCCGCCAAAATCCATACTTCCTACAGTATTTCTAATAAATGGATGTATCGACGCATTCATCGCTTCTTTGTCACAGCTTGCTTGTCCAAAATGCAGATTTTCACTCGCTAACACCGCTTCACTTGAAGCATAATTAGGATACATACGCTCCCAGCCTCTTGGTAATGTACAGCCGTGAAAAATAACCATTAGTCCAAAATCGTTAGCATCATTCAAAATATCTTCATACAGTTTCATGGTTACTTGTTTGTCGCCTCCAAAAAAATCTACTTTGATACCTTTTATACCAATTTCTCTTAACCACGCCATTTCCTTACGACGAATGATACTGTTATCCATCATTCCTCTTGGTCCTTGAGGCGCATCGTTCCAATATCCATTTGAATTGTACCATAAATACAAGCCGACACCTTTTTCGACTCCATATTGTGCCAGTTCGGCGATTTTATCTTTTCCTATTTGAGTGTCCCAAAGTGCATCAACCAAAATGGTCTCATATCCCATGCTGGCACTGAAATCTATATATTGTTTCTGCACCGGAAACGTAGTATTGTTATCCATTTTTATAATCCAGCTCCATGAACCTTTGGTATATTTATATTCTTTTGAAGCTTGGTATTTTGGTTTTACTAAATCAAAAGGAATTGTAGTTTCTACAATAGGATTCAGAGTTTCGCCCACAGTAATAGTTCTCCACGGTGTTTCGCCAATAAGCGGTATACCTGGAGCTGTTGTTCCGTTTCCGTTATTTTCTCCTGCCATTGGAAAACCAATAGTATACAATCCCTTTTCGTGCCCTATTAATCTGCTGGCACAATAACCGCTGTCTATGCCGGTTTCAGATAATAAAACCCATCCGTTATTATTCACTTTAAAAAGACAAGGAAATGTATATCCTTCACCAATACCGTTTTTCCCTATAGGTTCGTCTAATGTATATGAGGTTTCATAACTGGGCATAGTTCTGGCAAATCCGGTCATGGATTTACTCTGCGGACAAAGAAATGTTGTCGTACCTTCCGGCAGAAGAAAACCTGAAGCTTCTCCCTCTACCACGCAGGAACGGCTTTCCTTTTGCGGATATACTTTATATTTAAAAGCCGCATTGTTATTGCTCACTCTAAATATAATGTCAATCGCTGCTTTATTTTCTTTAGTAAAAGAGAAAACAGCTTCATTGGCTTCATAATAAACATTGCTGTTTTTTATATTAGGAAGCTGGTAATTTTCGTCAATTTTATTTTGAACCGGATTTGTTTTTAAAGCTAATCCGGTTGTAAAATCTTCAATATTGGTTTTAAGACCAAGAGGCGACTTTTCTAAAAACGTTTTTTCATTATAAGAAATACTATAAAAAGGCTGACCGTTAGAAACAAAAAGAGAAACTTTAAGTTTTCCGTCGGGGCTTTTTATAACTGATTGTGCATTTAGGCTTAAAAAACTAAAAAGACATAAACATAAAACATATTTAAAACTCATAATTCGCTGTAGATTAATTACTTTTTTATTTGATAAGAAATTTAAGAGGCAGTCTTTTATTTACTGAATAACCACTTTGGCTGTTTTTAAATCTTTAGTATCCGAACTGTTTCCATAATACACTTCATATTCGCCGGAAGCGATATTCATACCTCTGGTTTTAGCATCATAAAACTCAAATGAAGATGCGGGTAAATCGATTGTAACATTTTGTTTTTCGCCTGCCTTTAACTCAATTCGTTTAAAAGCTTTTAATGTTTTTAACGGGCCTTCTGCATCATTCAATTTTCGGACATACACCTGAACAATCTCTGTTCCGCTGCGCTTACTGCTGTTTTTTATTGAAAATTTCAGCTGTGTATCTTCATTCGGTTTTATCTTGCTTTTACTTAGATTTCCAGCCTGAATATCGAATTTAGAATAGCTTAAGCCAAACCCAAACGGAAACAAAACATCTGTGGTATAACGATACGTGCGCCCTTTAAGCGAATAATCTTCGAAGTCGCCTAATTTATCTGAGTTTTTATAAAATGAAACTGGCAGTTTCCCCGCAGGGTTATAATCTCCAAAAAGTACATCGGCGACAGCCTGTCCTCCTGATTCTCCCGGATACCACGCCTGTAAAATAGCATCACAGCTTTCTGTTTCTGGTGTTAAAGCAATAGCAGATCCAGAACAGTTTACAAAAATTACTTTTTTACCTGCTGCTTTAAGTTCTTTTAAGCATTTTCTCTGCACAGCAGGAAGTTCAATGTTGGTTCTGTCGCCTCCTTTAAAACCGGGAAAAGAAACAGGCATTTCTTCCCCTTCTAATAAAGTCGAAAGTCCTCCTGCAAAAATTACGGTGTCAATGCCTTTTAATTTTTGAATCAAGGCTTTAAAGTCGATATCAAACTCTTTTCCAAAATCAAATTCTAAGTTAGCCTGCCAATCATTGGATTGTGCAAAAAGAATTTCGATTTTATATTTCTTGCCTGCTTCAACCGGAAACGGGATTTTTCCAGGAACAGTACGCCAGTTGGTATATTTTGCGATCGATTTACCGTTAACTAATAATTCAAAAGCACCTGTCGCTCCGGTTTTAAAAACAAGGTTTTCAGTTTTTTTTGCTGTAAATTCGGCTTCATATTTTGCAGAGAATCCTTCTAGTTTAACTCCTGAAGCAAATTCATGCTGACCTGCTGTGGTCATTTTTATAGGATTTAATATTTGCTGCGAAATAACACTGTTTCCTTCTCTATTAGGGCTATTCCAATAAACTGCTTTCATTCCTTTTTTTCCTTCAAAAGAAATTTGATCAAAATACGTCTCTGTTACTTTGTCTTCAACTAAATCACAAGATTTATCATACAGCACTTTATTAGCAGCCAGTTTTCCCTCAATTCCTTTTTTAATGGTAATAGTTTTATTGGGAGTTCCATTATAGTTTCCCCATAACATTGGTTCGTTATCAGCATTTGGACCTATAACTGCCACTTTATTTACGTTTTTATTTAAAGGGAGAATATTATTTTTATTCTGTAAAAGCGTCATTGACTTTTGAGCCATTTCTAAAGCCAATTGCTGATGTTCTTTACTGTTCAAGACACTTGCCGGAATTTGAGCCCAGGGTACAATCGAGTCATCGTCCATTTCGCCCAAATCAAAACGGCCTATTAAAACACGAAGCAGACTTTTATTGATTTCTTCTTCCTTGATTAAATCTTTCTCAACGGCTTCCGGAAGTTTTTTAAACGGATATTTATCCCATACACATTCTACATCAGTTCCTGCCAATACAGCTTTTGATGCTGCATGAACCTCATCTGATGAAACTTTATGTGTGGTATAAAAATCAGTAACGGCACCGCAGTCTGAAACTACCAGATATTGAAATCCCCATTCATCGCGAAGAATACGCTGTAATAATCGGGTGTTACTGCAACAAGGTTCATCATCTAATCGCTGATACGCACACATTACCTGTCTTACATCGGCTTCTTGTACTAATGCCTTAAATGCAGGCAGATAGGTTTCGTATAATTCACGCGGATTTACATTATTCAAATTCAATTCATGTCTGCTCCATTCAGGTCCTGAATGAACAGCAAAATGTTTGGCGCAGGCTAAAAGTTTTCGGTATTTTGCATCTGCTGGTCCCTGAAGTCCTTTTACAACCGAAACTCCCATTCTGGAAGTCAAATAAGGATCTTCACCATAGGTTTCCTGTCCGCGCCCCCAGCGTGGGTCTCTAAAGATATTTACATTGGGCGTCCAGACTGAAAGGCTTAAAAAACGTTTGTTTTCATTTCCGTTTTGTATCCATTGGTTGTATTTTGCACGGCCTTCATCTGAAACTGCATCAAATACACGAAAAACCAATTGATCGTCAAACGATGCTGCCATACCTATTGGTTCAGGAAAAACGGTAACATTATCGTTATTGGCATAACCATGCAAAGCTTCGCTCCACCAGTTAAACTTTTTAATTCCTAATCGGGGAATTGCATCACTCTGATCGCACATTAAAGCTGCTTTTTCTTCGAGCGTTAATCGGGAAATTAAATCTTCTGCACGTTTTTTAGAACTAAGCGACGGATCTTTATAAGGATACTGCTGCGCGTTTAAATTGAAAAAGCATAGTAAACTTAAAAGATACAGATAATTATTTTTCATGTTTTTTCTTTTGAATTAAAGATTCTGCTGTTCGTCTATCATTTAATTTTTATTCTCAAGATGGAAGTAATCAAAATCGACATAACCTCCTAAGGTTTTCTCTGCATAGTTAAAAAGACCAAATCTGTAGCCCATAAAATGAGGAAGCGTATAAGGCAGTTTTATTTCGTTCCCTATGCTCATCCATTCTTTTCCGTTAAGGCTGTAGTAAAAGTGTCCTAAATCTGTTTTGTCTTTAAAATTGCATGAAGCTTTGAAATAGATTTTATTTCCGGAGAAAGGAACACTTTGAATCTCTTTTGAAATGCCGTTTACTGTTTCAATCATGACAATTCTTTTTGATCCGTTTTCTGCTTTTACGCCAACAAGTCCAAAATCTTTTTGAAATAAAGTAAGTCCAGCAAAATCACCATCTTTCATTTGAGAAACTTCCAAAAGTGTCGTTCCTGAACATTCTGGTCCAAACGTTCTTTGTGTAAGCGTATTTTTTGCCTGAGTTAAAGTGTTTGCTATAGAAGCAGTTTTTAATCGTAAGTATCCTTTTCTTTCCTGAACAGACCATAACGAATTATCAGGATTATGGTTCCACTGCCAGACTAAAGGCAGATCTTTTTCTCCTTTTTTTCGGCTGAAATCATCTGAATTCACAATTCCCGGAATTAATCCTTTACTTTTGGGTAAATCAAGATATTGAGGCACTTTATTATTTTCACCCAAAACAGGCCAGCCATCGACCCATTTTACAGGCACAAAATATGGAATACGGCCAACGCCTCCATAATCTCTAAATAAATACGAAAACCATTTTCCGTCTGGAGTGTCAATTAAACCTCCTTGTGCCACACCTAAATCCTGTAAACCAATCTTTCCTTCCCACGGTCCTGAAATTTTATCGGCTCTGTGAATAAGCACTGTACGCATTCCGTCTTTTGGCCAGACAATATTAAACAGATAATACTTTCCGTTTATTTTGTACAATTGAGAACCTTCTGCTCCCAGCATAATGTTATTTCCTGCCGGACTGCTGGCATTTTCAATCAATACCTGATCTAGTCCGTTTTCTTTTATTCCTGATAAATCTGATTTTAATTCTTTAATAAAAAGTTTCCCATTTCCATACACCATATAAACTCTGTCATCGTTATCAAACAAAATACTGTGATCGTGATACGCGGGACTAAAACTAATTTCTTTCCAAGGCCCTTTTTCGATATCTTTTGTGGTATATACATATGTCTTTCCGGTAGTCTGGGAAAAAGTAGTTACATAAAACATATTGTTATGAAATCTTATATTACTTGCCCATGAACCTCGTCCGTAAGTGTTTTTGCCATTATCCAGATTTAGTTCATCACTGCTTCCTAAAGTATCATACGCATAGTTTATAATTTTCCAGTTAATTAAATCTTTTGATTTCATTATAGGAACGCCCGGATTCATGTGCATTGTGGTACTGCTCATATAATAATCACTTCCGATCCTGATAATGGATAAATCTGGAACATCTGCAAAAATTACAGGGTTTTGTGCTTTTTTATCCTGCGCATTAGATCCGGTAAGAATTAAAAAAATCGCTAATAGGTTATAGAGTACTTTCATGGTTTTATTTTCTGAACTTTTAAACTTTCCCGTTAATTTTTCACGATTCGTAATTGGTAAAACTTAGGACTTACTTTTCCGTCTTTAGCTGTTATTTTAATTGCTATAACGTCTTGTTTTGCAATATCGAGCCTGATTATTTTATTTTCTAAAGAGACTATTTCTGCTGGTTTGCTGTTGATCGTTATAGTAATATCATTGGTACTCATTGTATCCAAAATACTTATATCAAGATACTTTCCTGATTTGTCTTTGTTTATCATTTGATAGGAAATATAAGACTGGGTATTTCTCCAAAATCGGCCGTCGTCATATCCTGAATTACTTTTTTCTCCTCTGTACAAATGATCAACTTCTGGCTGTTGTTCTCCGCAGTTAATTTTATCTATAGTATTTGCTTCAAGCGCCATTTCTTTTATTTCCTGCTGTCGCAGTATTTCCTGTTTTTCTTTAAATTCATCTTTAGTAAAGGTTTGGAAATATATTTGATAACGTGCATCATGCAGTTCAAAAAAAGGTTCTAATTCTAAGGAGTCTAAAACAAAACGCATATTGCCAAGTTCTTTAAGTCTGGAAACATAACTTGCTTTTTCGCCAACAAGTGCATAAGCTTTATCCATTGGCATGTATTTTCCCGAAGCGACGTGACCCATACGGCTGTCATCTGCAAATAATCCGTCTAATGCCTCTGTAGAAGTTTTGGCAGCTAAAACAATTGGGCCGTTTACAAAAGCACTCCAGTTAGAACCATCAGGCAATTGCTCTAAATGGGTTTTCGTTTCAAATTCAATGCGTACATGGTCTTTTGATTTCCATTTTCTTTTAAGACTGATATAACCCGATGGTTTTAATTCTGTTTTCTGCTCTTTATCGTTGATGAATACTTTAAAGTTTTCTGCCCATTTTGGACGGCGGATATTTAAATCAAAAGTTTTTGCTTTTTTGAGATTAAGAATAATTTCGGTGCTGTTTTCATAAGGGAATTTTGTACGCTGTTCGATTACAATTCCTTTTTCATTCCAGTTTAGTGTTGATGCTATAAAGAGATTGACAAAAACTTCCTCATCAAAATGGCTGTAAATTAATTCTCCATATTTAGTATGATTCTCCAATCCAGATCCTACACAGCACCACATACTGGTTTCGGGTTGTGAATAAACCCGATAATGATTGGGTCTAATGGGTGTAAAGTAAACAAAACCTCCTTTTTCCGGATGCTGGCTTGACAGTATATGATTGTAAAGCGTGCGTTCGTAGAAATCGAGATAATTCATCTCTTGTTTTTCCAGAAATAAGGCTTTACTGAGACGTTCCATGTTATAGGAATTACAGGTTTCCGGTCCTTCATTTGACTTAAGCATGCCGCTGAAATCATTGATAGGATTAAAATGTTCTGAAACACTGTTGCCGCCAAAAGCCACGCTTCGTTTTTGAGTTACATTATCCCAAAAAAAAGTAACTGCTTCTGACCATTTTTTATCTGCTGAAATAGAAGCAATTTTTTCAAAACCAATAACTTTGGGAATTTGAGTATTGGCATGTAGCCCGGTAAGTTTATCTTCTTTCTTTATTAAAGATTCTAAAAAACTCTTTTGGGAAATTTTTTGAGCTGTTTCCAGATATTTTTTATCCTTCGTAATAAGATATAAATCTGCAAAAGACTCGTTAATGCCTCCATGTTCTGTTTTTAGAATTTTCTGGATCTGATCGTCACTCAGTGGTTTTATCATTTCAATAAACCAGTCTCCCAATTTTATTAAAACTTCTTTTGCCTGCTGGTTTCCTGTATATTGATAAGCATCGTTTAATCCTGCAAAAAGTTTATGGATATTGTAAATGGGAACCCAGGTATTGTTTAAGCCAAAACTGCTTCCGTCAATATCTCCTTTATGAATGCGGTCCCAAAAAACTTTTCCCTGCGGAATCCCGCCAACATATCCATTTCCGTTTTTATCCTGACATCTGGCTAATTCAGAAATCATATAATCTAATCTGCTTTTAAGCTCCGGATTTCCTGTAGAAGCATACATCATCGATAATGCCGATAAATAATGTCCGGCAATATGACCGTCAAGCCCCAGACTTTCCCAATTACCGTAACGAGTTGACTTTACCGGAAGACCAGCATCAATTAAATAAGGCGCAAGAAGTTTATCCGGATTAAGGGCAAGCATATATTTAAAATCAACATCCTGTGCCTTTTTAAAAGGTCCGTCTCCTAATCTCACTTCCTGTAACGGAAATGTTTTCATTTGAGCTGCTGCTGAAAACGTAATGCATACTGCTATTAAACATCCTAGTTTATTATATTTCTCAAAGATATTTACCATAATTTTATTGAATTAAAACTAATCCTGTGAAACCCTGTCGCTTTCGGGCGCACCGAGATAAGACGGTTTTAATCCGCCGGTATTTATTAAAATCTTCTGAAGAACAATTCCGGGATCCAGTACGCGAAAACGCAGTGTATGTCTGCCTGGTTTCAAAATCTGGTGCGACGTAAGGGAATGGATCATGTGTTCTGCCTGCCATTTTCCGAGTTCGCCGCGATATTTCTCGTTAAAATTTACAAGCTGCGGTTTTTCGTCATCAAAAGAAACTTCATAACGAAGCCCTTTGTTGCTGTTAAAATTAAGTGTAGGCGCTAGTAATAATTCAACATTAAAAGTTCCGGTCGAAGTAAAATCAATTTCATATTCTACAAAAATATTTTCCTTTGTGTCCGGATAAAGGTTTTGGGGTAATGTCGTAATGCCGCTTTTTGTTTTTCCAAAATCAGGAATTGTTTCCCAATGAATTCTTTTTGAATTGTTTGCTTTAGAAAAATGTGCGGCTTCTATAGAAACATAACCGTCTTTTTCTACAAATACTTTTCGTTCTGTTTTTTCAGAGGCAGTAATGTATTGTATTTCAGGTAAAATATTTTTAGGAGTATCAAACCAGTTTTTGTAACCAATGCGCATTTGATCCATCATGTGAGGCCATTTTCCATTGGCAATTTCGTTATTGTATTTGTTTTGAAGAACAGAATCGCGTGTGAACTTAGTCTTCACCAAATCGGCATAATAATTAGCCTGAATATCTTTCTGTTTGTATAATTTTTTATTCAACGCTTGTGCAAAATACATTTCATAGAGATTACTGCAGGCGTCTATAGGATATAAAACGAGCTGGAAATAAGCATCTTTATATTCCTGAGGTAAATCATTATAAACTCTGTAGGCATCAAGTGCCAGATTTTTATAATCGTTTACTACATTTTGAAATTCATTGTAATTTTCAAGACTGTAAGTTTGACTGTCGAGCATTTCTGGTGTTACACGACGATTGAATTTGGGATACGTATTTAAAAATCCGGCAATTTCTTTTGAATGTTTTTCTCCAAACTGCTCTGCAGCCCATTTTTCGGTAAATTCAAATAAATTCTGCGGATTAAATTTCTTAGGATTCCATGCCATATCGAGAAAAAAACTGATAGGAAACTCCATTGGTTTAAGATCACCAACATTCACAATCCAGACTTTATCTGCACCATGCTCATAACTAAGATTCATTTGTTCCCAGACTCTTTGTATCGGACTTATATTAATCCATTTTGAATTTCTTGGACCTCCAACGTAATCGAAATGATAATACATACCGTAACCGCCCTTATGCAGAGGTTTACTTAAATCTGGAAGTTTACGGACATTTCCCCAGTTATCATCACAGAATAATAAAATTACATCGTCCGGAACACGCATTCCCTGATCGTAATAATCCTGAACTTCTTTGTATAAAGCCCAAACCTGAGGCGTTTTGTCTGGACTTTGTCCGGTTTCCTGCGAAATAATACGGCGCTGTTCTTTTACTATATTTTCGAGCAGACTTATATTAGTTCCTTCGCTCATGGCTTCATCGCCGTCTCCACGCATACCTATGGTTACTAGTTTTTCCCAGTTTTTACTTCGTACGATACCGCTTTTCCAGAATTCATCTAAAACAGTTTTATTTTTAGAATAATCCCAAACATTAGGGAGATTGTTTTTTTTGATATAACGGTGCCAGTCTGTTTGAGCCAAAGCCATTGGTTCATGGTGGGATGTTCCCATTATAATTCCCATTTCATTAGCAAGAGGTCCGCTTAACGGATCATCATCATAAAAAGCATTCCCCCACATGGCAGGCCACATATAATTGGACTTTAAACGAAGTAATAATTCGAAAACTTTCTCATAGAACTTACTATTAAATCCGCCGAATGTTTTTTTTGCCCAGCCGCTCAATGCGGGAGCTTCATCATTTAAAAAGATTCCTCTGTATTTTACAGCCGGTTCTCCATCGCTGTACGTTCCTTTTATAAAATAAAGTGTTTCACTTTTCTTTACCGGAACATCTGCCCAGTAATACCAGGGTGAAACTCCTATTTGTCTGGATAATTCATAAATGCCGTAAATTGTACCGCGTTTGTCACTGCCTGCAATTACAATAGCTTCTTCAACTCCTTTGAACGGATTTTTGACGTGCTGGATAATAAATTTTTCATTTTTCCCTTTAAGCTCTTTTCCGTTGATTTTCTTTTGCTTTATTAAATCATCAATGACTGAATTTCCTGCCATTCCAATTATAATAAGAGGGGAAGAATCTGCTGGGTTTTGATTCAGAATAACAGGTTTTGAACCCGTAACTTTTTCAAAATCTGATTGGAGATTATATACGGCGCGCATGATACCAGCATCAAGCGTAGTATTTATGAAAAAAGACGGCTGTACTGATTTTTCTTTCAGCACCATAACGTTAGAACTTTTTTCATGGGTAATGAAAGGTTCTGCTGCTTTTAAAGGGCTGTAAATACAGATAATCAATAAGGCAATCCATGTTGAAAGACTTTTCATTTTATTTTCTCTTAATTAAAAATTACTTCTCGATAGTATAGGCAGATATGCTGTATTTTTGAAAAACTAAGGGATCAACCTCTTTAAATAAAAACTGTGAAAACATATAAAGTCCATTTTTCCAGACTTTAAAGTCATGTACTCCCGGCTCGATGTAGTAAATATGAGGAACATTATTTTTAGCCAGATAATCATGTGTGCGGGTGCTGTTTTCTATAAGCCAGTCTTTATCACCGCATGAAATCCAAAGCAGTTTGAGTTTCTTTTTTGCTTCTTCGGGTTTTGCTAATAATTCTGTTCCTATTTTTGTATTAGGCGCAGCCGAAAAAGCTCCAACCCACGCAAATTGATCTAAATTCCCCAATCCGAAATTTAAAGACTGTCCGCCTCCCATAGATAAACCTGCAATAGCACGATGTTCCCTGTCTTTTAAAACCGGATATTTTTTTTCGATAAAAGGAATTAAATCGTTTAAAAGGTCTTTTTCAAAAACACTAAAAGCTTTTACTTTATCTGCCGCCATGATATCGCCGCCGGCTCTGTCGTCTTTCATTGCTCTGCCGTTTGGCATTACTACGATCATAGGTTCAAGCTTTCCATCAGCATAAAGATTATCCAATATAACATTGGGCTGTCCACCGTTTAGCCATTCTTTTTCATCTCCACCTATTCCGTGAAGCAGATAGAGAACCGGATATTTTTTATTTTTATTAAATCCCGGAGGCGTATAAATAGTTGCTTTTCTGGTTGAACCTACTGTTTTAGATTCGTAACTTACTATTTCGACCTTGCCTTGCGGAGCATTTGCGTTTACCTCATCAAATCCAAGAGGGGCACGAACAATAAAAGGTTCTTTGCCGTTAAATAGCATATATCCTGATAGGGACAGCATTTTATCGGCATAACGTTTGCCTAATTCTCTGTAACCTTCGGGGCTGAAATGCAGGAAATCAGCATCTGCTTTACATCCTTTTGAAGAAATAATATAAGAGTTTGGCAGTACCTGAGGCAGTTTTGCAATGATCTTATTCATACTGCCGCATTTACCATTCTGATCTTCATTTACGGTTTCTCCGGAAAGTAATGGTACTTTTTTCGGATCAAGATTGAGATCTTTAATTAAATTATCATAAACAATTTTTACTTTTTGAGGCCAGAGTGTATCGCCTGTATTTGATTCTCCCTGATGAAGCAGAATGCCTTTTATAACGCCTTTTTTCTGAGCAATTTTAGCCATTTCTACCAATCTCCCGTATGGATTACCGTCGTATTGTTTTACGATATTTTTTAACCAGTCGGGAGAATTAGCGACATAACTTTCAAAATTATTCTTATCAAAAAGTTCTATTTTACAGCCTCCAACAGCAACATTTACAACACCGACTTTTATATTCTGCGGAAGGTTCGATATCATAGTTCTTCCAAAATAATCCATTGGGGTAAGTCCTGTGGTACATCTGCATAAAGGCGGAACAGCTGTATACCATTTCCCTTTTTCGCGTCCCATTTCAGGACAGTCAACTGCCGACAAAACCTGAAAGCGTTCGTTGACACCTGTTTTATCCTGAGGTTCTATTTTGGCAAAACCTTCCATATTCGATTGTCCGAAACTTAAATACACATGGAAATTCGGATCTTGGGAATATCCTTTCTGTGCTGTTAAAAAAAGAATCGTAAATATTGAAAACCTGATTATTAATTTCATTTTATACTTTAATTAAAATTTGCAATTAAAAATTAGTCTTGTGAAATCGTGTTATTGAAACAAATCTAAATCAACGGTTTCTCCCATTCTTTGATATCCTTTTTCATTGGGATGTAAAAAATCGTTGTCGTGCATATCTGGCAAAATTGTTTTAGAGCCAACGTCTGAAGCCATTGCTTTATCAAAATCAATTACAGCATCAAAATTGCCTTTGGTTCTAATCCATTCGTTTACAATATCTCGTGCATCTTGTTTAAAAGGCGCATCATAAAAGGATTTTTCAAATGGCAGAATTGTACCGCCAAATACTTTTATACCTTTGGCATGGGCTTTATCAATCATAACTTTATAGCCTTCTATAATTTCTTTTGCTGTGACTGATGCATCTTCTGCTTTTCGAATGCCGCCAATGTCATTTATTCCTTCCAGAATAATAAGCCATTTGGTCCCGCTTTGAGAAAGTACATCTCTGTCAAAACGATTTAAGGCCGTTGGTCCTAATCCTCCCCTTACTACACAATTCCCTCCAATTCCTAAATTAAGCACACCAATATGGGCTGTGTTTTTATTCGCATTTAGACGTGATGCTAAAATATCTGTCCAGCGGTTTTGTTTGTTTGTTCCAGATCCGCGGCCGTCGATAATTGAATTTCCTAAGCATACAACATTACTCTCATTTTTAACTGAACTAATGTCGACTCCCATAATAGAATACCAATGGTCTGTTTTTACTGCTCCTGCAAAAGATTCGTTATTGATATGATCGCCTTGTAAAATATAAGAAGTTGTGCGGGAACCGGGATGACCTGATACGTTTGATGAAATTTCGCCATAATGAATGGTAATGGCTAAAAGCTGTCCTGGCTGTAATTCAAAATCAAAAGCATCTGAATATACTACCTCATCAGCTCCCAGTGTTACTTGCGGACTGCCCTTAAAACTCAATATTTTTTGTGTTTTTATATCTACAGCCGGAGCTTCTGTAACATTGGCAACACTTACCGATTTCAGAACGGCAGGCTGATCGCTAAACAGATTAGAAAAACGAAGTCTAATCTGTTTACCGCCCAGCGATACTTTAATAATCTGACGAAGTGTATTCTGTGCTAATCCGGGTTCAGGAGGCATATTTTTTGGTTCAACAAGAATTTGAGCTGTTGCCCAGGTGCCTGTCCAGTTTTGATCTTCTTTTTTATCTCCCGTTTTAATTAATGCTTTATTCGATGTACACCCTGCCATTACAAACAGCAGATTTAAAAGTACGATCCATTTAACAGACTTTATTTTTACATTCATTTTATTAAAAATTATAAGTTCATTTTCGAATAAAAAAAATTAATTTTTATCCTGATTATGGATGAGCATCATTAGCCGAAGTAGCATATAAACCTACTAATGCCCCTGTAAAATCTCCGGCAGCATTTGTTGAAAGAATATCGCCAGAAACGGTTCCGCCTAAATTTTCAAAATCAACTCCATTTACAGCATAACTGAATTCATAATTGTCTCCCGCAGCTTTTACCTGCAGACGAAGTGTATTTGTTATTTTGATTTTAGAACTTGCTATAATTTTTGACTGTCCTTTTTCTGTTCTTTCCAGTATTATAAAAGTATCATTTCCTTTTTTAGTAATCCCGAAAACATAATTAAAACGTTCATTTTGAAGACATACAATTCCTGCCAGATCTTTTTCTGACTGCAGTTTGTAATCAACTGATGCTGTAAATGAGAAAGTATTGTGCTGTTGTCTGTAAAAAAGTGTCGAAGTAGGTTTCATTTCTTTAATGTTTACTTCAAAAGGCGTTATTTCTAAACCTTTTTTACTTACTGAACTAAAGTTTTCGCGAGGACCTCTTAATCCTATCCATCTGTAATCTAATTTTTGAGAAGTGAAATTTTCGGTAAAAGTGAAATTTCCATTTGGAAAAAACCCATTTTTTCCGGTTTGGTTTGTAACTCCAGCCGGCATTTTTAGTTTTGGCTGCATAGGAACTAATCCGTTTTCAAAAACAGGAAATTCGCCAGACCAGTCTACAGGAAGTATAAAAGTTTCTCTTCCTATATTTACTCTGTCTTTTTCGTTAGGTCGGATTGCCAGGAAAACACCGTAATATTTATTGTCCGGTCCTTGTATTAAATCAGCGTGGCCTGCCCAGTCTACTTTATTGGCTCTGTCTTTTGGAAAATAACGCTGGGTAAGAATCGGGTTATTTGATGCTGGTTTAAAAGGGCCTTTTGGACTATCACTGGTGAAAATAACTTCGCTGTGATTTCCTCCTGTACCGCCTTCGGCACACATTAAATAATATTTCCCATTTTTTTTATATAAATGCGGTGCTTCAATCCAAATAGGTTTTTTAGAAAGGTCTACTCCTCCGTCTACAATAATTTTATCGGTGCCGGGAATTACTTTATCAGTAGTAAGATCATATTCCCAAACTTTAATTACACGGTGTCCTTCGTATAATTCTTTTCCTTTATCGGGTGCGTCATTATGAACGATATATCCTTTGCCATTTTCATCAAAAAAGATTGAAGGATCAATACCGCCGAAGTCTAATTTTATAGGGCTTCCCCATCCTTTCATGGGATCTTTTGTTTTGACAATGATATTTCCAAGGCCACCTGAAAAGGCTGTCACAATCATATAAAAAGTATCATTGTGCGGATTGTAGGTAATTCCGGGTGCATATACTCCTGCGCTGATTCCGGTATCATGCGGATTAAATTCGGATACATTGTTTAAAACACCTCCTAAATCTGTCCAGTTTACTAAATCTTTGGAATGAAAAATAGGCACGCCGGGAAACATTGCAAATGAAGAACATACCATGTAGTAATCATCTCCTTTTTTGGTAATGGCAGGATCTGGATAACATCCCTGTAAAATAGGCGTATAAAATTCGTCTGGTTTTAATGGATTATTTTTATAAATCTGATCATCACCATTGTAAACGACATTAGAAAAAACAGCTGTTTTTTTTGATTGCATTTTTTTCTGAGCAGTTCCTGTATAAGAACACAAAAGTGCTGCTGCCAGTAAAAAAAAGATATTTCCTTTAATCATTTGTGTATTATTTATTTATTCAAAAAAATATTAAAAAGCCGAGAGAAAATGCCCTCGGCTTTCAACTTACAAACTTAAGATCATCAAAAAGTAACCGTAAAATCAACTCTTATAAATAGGATCTAAATTTGTTTAAAAAGTTAATCTAGTAACCCGGATTTTGATATTTAGCTTTTTCATCTGCACTCATTTCCATACCATCTAACTGTCCTTGAGGAATTGGTCTTAAATAATGATGTGCATCAATAGTTCTGGTTACAACTTCAGGTGTATGCTGACCATAGTTAGATCCGCCAATTGAATATTTTCCTGCAATCTCATTCCATTTTTGAGTTCTTACTAAATCATACCAGCGGTATCCTTCTCCAAAAAACTCACGTGAACGTTCTGCTAAAATGTAATTAATATCAATTATTGCCGGAGTTGCAGTGGTCATAGCTGCACTGTTGTCTGCTATTTTTGCTGTATTTCCGTTATTATCCCAGCGCCATTTTCCTGCTCTTGCTCTTATCACGTTTACAAGAGTTCTTGCGCTTAGGGTTCCCGTTGCACCTTTAACAGCAGCTTCTGCCGCTACCAGATACAACTCAGAGAATTTTGCCACTGGGTAAGGTCTTGTACTTGCAGCATTAGGCTGTCCTAATCCGCCCGCATTATCGGTACGATATGGCCCTAATTTCCAGAAACCTGGATATACAATTCTGCTTATTCCGTTTGGAGAAATAACGTAATCTGCTCTTCCCGGTAAAATTCCTGCTCCAACACCGCTGTCACCTTGTCCAGAAGGATAAGTAATTGGTGTTAATGGTTCATCATTTAAAAACGTTAATACAGCGTCGCCAGGTTTAATTGTTAATCCGTTTGCATTGGTTAAAGTCGGTACGGTTGTAAGACCTGTTCCCTGCAAATTCCAGTTACCGCGATAAACTGCTGCAAAAGTTCCGTCATATCTTGAATCATTTGTTTTATCTGCAAAAGTTTTGGTGAAAACTTCAATTGGAGGCGCCATTCTTGTCCATGGACGTCCTAAAAACTGATTGGCTTCACGCTGAACAGAAGAAACCGAAGCGCTTCCGTTTTTACTTCTAATAGAAGTGTAATTCCAGGTTACCATCCAGCCAGCGAAGTTATCAGGTGCTCCGCCGCTTCCGTAAGTAAGACTTCCTCCGTTGTAATATTCGCTTGATTCTGTATGATCTGCATATAACATTACTTCTTTATTTCTGTCATTTGGACCTGCGTTTACATCATAAAAAGAATCCAATAAAGCATAAGGACCAGGATTATTAATTCCTTCTACGGCTAAATCATAAGCCTGCTGAAAATACCATTGTGCATTATGTCCGTCAGGATCTGTACGTGGTGCTTCAGGATAAGTTGGAATATTATTTGGATTTTCCAGCCACCATGCATAAGTCAAATATGCTTTTGCCAATATTAAACGAGCTAATGTTTTGGTTGCAGTACCTGTTAATCGGGCAGCATCCGGCAGTTCAGCAACTGCTGCTTTTAAATCTGGAAAAACAGCTTTTGTATAAACTTCTGGAACTGTATTACGTTTTGAAGATCTCGAAGGTTTACTGTTAAATTTCAATTCTCCAGCTCCTAAATCTAATGGCACACCTCCAAAAGTCTGAACCAATAAGAAATAATCGAAAGCCCTGAAAAATTTTGACTCGGCAATAAGACTGCTTGAAACTCCTACAGCTGCTCCGTTCTCGATTATACCGCTGGCCGTGTTGATATCATTGTATGAATTGTTCCATAAAACATCTGAACGGCTTGAGTTAGGGTTAATTACACCAACTCCTGATAAATCATGATCCTTGAAATTTCCGTCTGCACTCTGCGCATACGTTGCTTCATCTGTACCGGTTTGTGTAGCATTATAAAAATAAGCCTGTCCGTAAATATAACGAAGGTGGGCATAATGAGAAGTTAATCCTTGTATTACTCCCTGTTCTGTTTTAAAATAACCCGGTTCATAAAAATCATGCGGCTTTTCTTCCAGAATATCAGTACAGCTGGCAAAGGAGTATAAAACTACTGATCCTATTATTAAATTTCTAAAAATATATCGTTTCATAGTTCTTCTTGATTAAAATGTTAAGTTAAGTCCAAATAAATAATTTCGGGTACTAGGGGTATTAGTACCAATAACCAAAAATCTTCTTTGGTAAGAGGATACAGCCTGATTTTCATCTCCAAATGAGTTAGTTTCAGGATCCATTCCTGATGCTTTATGATAAGGAGAGAAAAATACAAATGGATTTTGTGCTGTAAAATAAACTCTTAGTTTATTAATACCTAAATCTTTAATAAAATCCTGATCTAATGTATATCCTAAAGTAAGGGCTCTGATTTTAACATAAGAAGCATCAAAATAACCCATTGTCGAAATGTATTTAGGATTATCCCCGCTTCTGATACCTCTTGGGTTAGGAAACTCTGCATCTCTGTTATCTGGCGTCCAGTAATCAACTTCAACATTACTTCTACGGCCGTTCATTAAGTTAAGGTAACTTGCACCGCCGTAAAGCGTGCTGATTAATACACCGCCGCTTTTAAAAGCTCCAACTGCAGAAAAATCAAAACCTTTGTAAGTTAAGTTTGTGTTGAAACCTCCCTGAAAATCAGGATCTGTTTCTATAATTTGTCTGTCATTTGCATTTATAGCTCTAGTTGGCGATCCGTCTGGGTTAAAATCTCCTGTGTATTTTACCTTGATTGATCCCACAACTGTTCCCTGCTGATTAATTCCTGTTGGTCCAGGTTCTAAAATTGACATATAAGGATCACCTTCCTGCCAGATTCCAACTTTTTCATAATCATAAATTGAGTTTATGTTACGTCCCACAAACCAAGAGTTTGCTTCGTCTCTTTCTGCTCCTGAAGCAAGAGAAACCAGTTTGTTTTTGTTAGCATACAAGTTAAATCCAACTGACCAGCTTAATCCTTCCGGATTGTCAAGAATTACTCCGTTTAAAGATATTTCATATCCTTTATTTTCTGTTGCTCCCACGTTAGCTACATAACTGCTTACACCAGATGTTGCAGGAAGTCCTACTCTTTGTAAAAGGTCTTTTGTTTGTGTATTATAATATTCTAAAGTACCAGAAAGACGATTATTAAATAATCCAAAATCAAGAGCATAATTCCATGTAGTAGAAAACTCCCACCCTAAATTTGGGTTTGGCAGTTCTGTTACATAAACACCTGTAGAATTTGTGTTTCCAAAATTGTAAGGTCTCGTGCTTAAAGCTCCCAAAGTAGCATAAGGTGCTACTGCCTGATTAGAAGTTTCTCCATAACCAGCACGCAGTTTCACTAAATTAACTGTTTCCTTAATGCCTTTCATAAATGACTCATTTGAAACATTCCAACCCACAGAAACTGCCGGGTAAGTTACCCATTTATTACCGTCAGATAATCTTGAAGATCCATCAGATCGTATGGTTCCTGAAATGAAATATTTATTGTCATACGAATACATAAGTCTGGCCATATAAGAACGAAGTCCCCATTGTGTATAATCCTGATTTGCCGGATTAATAACTGCTTCTTCTTCACTCTGACCTAAATTGTAAAACTGAAATGCATCAGAAGTAATTCCGTTTCTTGAAATCTGAGAACTGTTTCCTGTATACTGCTCATTTGAATAAAGACCAACAAAGTTTACAGTATGTTTATCAGCAAATGTTCTGTCGTATGTCAAAAGGTTTTCAATAAGCCATTGTGTAGACAATGCATTCGTTATAGAAGCGTTAGATAAAGTAGCCGGATTTACATCAAAAACACCCTGCCCTTCATAATAACCGCTGTTTGAAGTACGTAAATTTAATCCCGTATTTAGGCGGTATTTTAAACCTTTAACTCCCGGAATTTTTAATTCGGCAAAAATATTATTGTATGAACTAAAAGCTCTGGTTAAATTAATATACGATTCACCTAAGTTTTTAATTGATTGTCTTGTGTAAACCCATTGATCATCAGCACCCATACTTACTACTCTTTTCAAAGATCCGTCAGCTCTGTAAGGGTTCGCAAGCGGAGAAGTTCCTAAAATAGTTCCTGTACCAATGTTATCTCCATTTGTTACAGCATAATTGCTATTAGTTGTAAACCCTATACGAAATGCACTTCCAATCTGCTGGTCTACACCCGCTCTAAGGCTGTAACGTTCGAATTTTTGTCCCGGAAGAACAGATTCTTCTTTATAATAACCTAATCCTGCATTGTATGAACCTTTTTCAGTTCCACCTGCAACGCTCACATCATGACTGATCATTTCACCAGCTCCGTAAAGTGAATCCTGCCAGTCTGTATTTGTGCTTCTAGATTCATCAACACCATCTGTATATAATCCGGCATAATCACGAAGAGCTGCAAACCTTTCAGCATTCATCATTGGATATTTGCCAAAAACCTGCTTTATACCGCTGAAACCATTATAGCTAAATGTTGCCTGCTGATTTTTACGTCCTTTATTACTGGTAATCATGATAACACCATTTGCTCCTCTCGAACCATAAATAGCAGTTGCCGAAGCATCTTTTAAAATATCAACAGATTTAATATCAACAGGATTAATATCTCCTATCGAACCCGCAAATGGAACTCCGTCAAGTACAATCAAAGGATCATTACTTCCTGTAAGTGATCTGGTTCCACGAATACGAATCTGCATCGCCGCTCCCGGTTTTGAAGATGTCTGTGTTAATTCAACCCCCGGAAGTCTCCCTTGAAGCGCCTGCGTAATGTTCGCTGCAGGAACTTCATTTAACTCTTTACCTCCTATCGAGGCAACAGAACCTGTTACAGACTCTTTCATTTGAGTACCATACCCAATAACAACAACTTCTTTTAATGTACTTAAATCCTCTTCAAGAGTAACATTAATAGTTTTTTGTCCGTTTACAGCAACTTCTTTGCTTTTCAAACCTATAAAACTAAAAACAAGAGTACCATTTGAAGGAACACTAATAGAATAATTACCATCAAAACTGGTGCTTACTCCATTTTTAGCACCTTTTAAATTTACATTCGCTCCAGGAATTGGTCCATTGGCATCTGATACCATACCTGTGACTGTTGTCTGCGCACCCATATGATACGAAAACGCAAGCATTAACATCAAAAAACATAAGCATTTAAAACGCTTGTGCTTACTTGTAACAAAAAAGTTAGTCATAAAAATTGATTTAAATTAAGTTAGAACTTTGGTTTAGTTAATAAGTGTATTTAAAACAAATATATAGAAAAACAAATAATACACAATCGGTTGTGTAAATTTTTATTGATAATTACAAAAAAAAAGCCTCTAAAAAAAATATAAAAACTAATTTTATAATTAAAATATTGATTTTTTATTAAAAAAACATTTCAGAAGATATCGATTGTTATCAATTATAAAATGATTTTTTATAAAATTTAACAAAAGAATAAAAGAGTAAATATTTGGTGTATTTAGAAAAAATTGAAGTAAAAATAATGTTAAATACAAGATATTTCAATACAAAAGCAGTAAATAACAATAGAAATTTAAAATAAATACAAGACAAAAAGTGCAGAAAAAGCCAATCTAAACAATCGGTTGTTAATTTGTAGAGTATTCAAACAGAGAGTATTCATTTTTTGAGAATAAGCTCAATCCATTTTTATAAATCATTTAATACAACTTTATACTATAATAGTATATAAAGGCAGATTAAAGAATTATTTGTTTTTACAATAACTTTTTACAGCTATATATTTTTAAACATTTGGATGCTCATTTTAACCTATCTTATATATAATAGGTAATGAATTATGAAATCATTTTTAGAAATGCAATTCCAAAAATTAAATCCCCTCTTCTCTTTTCAAAATATAGTTTAGAATGACTTGTACAACATAAAAAAGCAATCAGTCAGTTTATAAAATAATTATAAATACCTAAATAAAGTCAATAAAAATCAATACTACTCTCTATTTAATACAAATACCATTATTTTTTAAGCATAATTATATGTAATTGGAAAAAATTTATTTTATTTACACAATCGGTTGCAATCACCTTTACTATCTAATCTTAATTCTTTTACACAAAAAAATAATTCCATGAAGATGAAAAAAACGATATACTGCCTCTTATTTTTAATTTGCATTTATTCATATTCACAAGACAAAAAGTATGATTTTGAATTTCAAAATCCATCACTGAGTTTTGAACAGAGAGTTGATGATCTTGTGAGTCGTTTAACATTAGAAGAAAAAGTTTCTCAAATGCTAAATTCGTCACCTGAAATTGCAAGATTAGGTATTCCTGCTTATGACTGGTGGAATGAAACCTTGCATGGAGTTGCCAGAACTCCGTTTAAAACGACGGTTTATCCTCAAGCTATTGGAATGGCAGCAACTTTTGATAAAAATTCGCTCTTTACAATGGCCGACTATTCTGCTCTTGAAGGCAGGGCTATATACAATAAAGCGGTAGAACTTAAAAGAACCAACGAGCGTTATTTGGGACTCACCTACTGGACTCCAAATATTAATATTTTTCGTGATCCTCGCTGGGGACGCGGACAGGAAACCTATGGAGAAGATCCTTACTTAACAGCTGTCTTAGGTGACGCTTTTGTAAAAGGCCTGCAGGGAGATGATCCTAAATACCTAAAAGCCGCCGCTTGTGCTAAACATTACGCTGTACACAGCGGTCCGGAATCGCTAAGACATACTTTTGATGTTGATGTAACGCCCTATGAACTTTGGGACACTTATCTTCCTGCTTTTAGAAAATTAATAACCGAATCGAATGTAGCCGGTGTTATGTGTGCTTACAATGCATTTAGAACACAGCCTTGTTGTGCAAGTGACATTTTAATGAATGATATTCTGAGAAAAGAATGGAAATTTGACGGTTATGTTACTTCAGACTGCTGGGCGATTGACGATTTTTTTAAGAATCATAAAACACATTCCGATGCTGAATCTGCTGCTGCCGATGCTGTTTTTCATGGCACTGATATTGATTGCGGCACCGACGCTTATAAAGCACTTGTTCAGGCTGTTAAAAATGGAAAAATCAGCGAAAAACAGATTGATATTTCTGTGAAACGTCTTTTTATGATTCGTTTCAGACTTGGAATGTTTGATCCCGTATCAATGGTAAAATATGCCCAAACCTCATCTTCTGTTTTAGAAAGTACAGAACATCAATTACATGCCTTAAAAATGGCAAGACAGTCGATCGTTTTACTTAAAAATGAAAAAAATATTCTTCCTTTAAATAAAAACCTAAAAAAGATTGTGGTTCTGGGACCAAACGCCGACAATGATATCTCAATATTGGGAAATTATAACGGAACTCCGTCTAAACTGACTACAGTTTTGCAGGGTATTAGAGAAAAAGTGAGTCCTGATACAGAAGTTGTTTATGAGAAAGCAGTCAACTTTACAAATGATACTTTATTGGTTTACAAAGACTTGAAAAATCAATACTCATACGAAGGAAAACAAGGTTTCAAGGCTGAATATTACAATAATACTACTCTTTCAGGGCAGCCTGCAGCGGTTAGAACCGAATTAGAAATCAATAATTTCTGGCAGGAAGGAGAAGTTGTAATTCAAAACATCAAAGCAAATCATTTCTCTGCGCGTTATACTACAAACTTTACAGCAGATCAGGACGGTTCTGTTACTTTTGAACTTAAAGCCGATGACGGTTATCGTTTTATAATAAACGGAAAAGAGGTTGTAAATGCCTGGCAGAAGAATAGATGGGGAGAAAAAACTTTTAAACTGGAAACCAAAAAAAATACAGTTTACAAAATAGTATTGGAATATTGGCAGGGAGAAGGAAAAGCAGAAGTATCGCTGCAGACCGGAAATTTTGTAAAAACCAATTTTGCAGATTTAATTGAACGTCATAAAAATGCTGATGCTTTTGTTTTTGCCGGCGGTATTTCGCCGCAGCTGGAAGGAGAAGAAATGCCTGTTGATTTTCCCGGATTTAAAGGAGGCGACCGCACCTCTATCCTGCTTCCGGGGGTGCAGACCAAACTTTTAAAAGCGCTTCAGTCTTCTGGAAAACCAGTAGTTTTTGCCATGATGACGGGAAGCGCAATAGCAATTCCGTGGGAAGCAGAAAATATTCCGGCAATACTAAATATCTGGTACGGCGGACAATCGGCAGGAACCGCAGCCGCCGATGTAATTTTTGGAGATTATAACCCGGCAGGAAGACTTCCTGTTACTTTTTACAAAAGCGATTCAGATTTACCTTCTTTTGTAGATTATAAAATGGATAATAAAACGTATCGTTATTTTAAAGGAACGCCGCTATACGGCTTTGGATACGGACTGAGTTATACTTCATTTAAATATAGTGATTTAAAAACACCAGTTAAAATTAAAAAAGGACAGTCAGTTTCTATTTCGGTTAAAGTAGCAAATACCGGAAAAACAGAAGGCGAAGAAGTAGCGCAGCTGTACTTAATTAATCAGGATACAGCAATAAAAACACCTTTGAAAAGTTTAAAAGGATTTGAAAGATTCAATTTGAAATCTGGTGAAAATAAAATAATTACTTTTAATCTTTCTCCTGAAGATCTTTCGTATGTTACACCGGAAGGCAGTTTAAAACAATATGAAGGCAAAATCAAAATTTCGATTGGAGGCAGTCAGCCAGATGAAAAACTGCTGACAAAAGGCAATGTAATTTCTAAAATTATGCAATTAGAAAAATAAAAAACAGCTTAAATAAAAAAGGTTTTGAGTATTCTCAAAACCTTTTTTATTTAAGAATTTGTAGTTAAATCTGATCCGTGTCCGGAATTATAATTTCAAGTTACAATCTTCTCTTTTTTTACCTATAATTATTTTTTGCAATGATTCAAAAAGCTTTTTGAAGCTGCCATGTTTCTTCAAAAATTTCACTCTCTTGAATTTGTCTATTTCATCCTGCTGCATAATTCCCGAATTTCGGGAATAAAGTACAATTGGAATCTTTCTTAAGCCTTTAATATCACGAAGTAATTTAAGGAATCCGCTCCCATCAAAATAAGGCATATTATAATCCAAAAAGATTATATCAGGACAGATTTTTGAATCCTTAAGCTTTTTTAAAGCCTCAAGTGCACTTTCCTCTACAGAAGATCTGATTTCATGGCTGATTGCATTCAAAACTGACACAAAAATCTCTGCATCATCAGTATTATCGTTGACTAGTAATATGTTTTTGTATTTCATGCCACTACTATTTAAGGGAAAAAGTCTGGAATAAAGTCGTTTTTGTCTTTAAATTGAATACAATTTTATAACAAAATAAAACGATATCACAGTACACTAACTCTAATTTGTAATAAGTCTGAAAAACTTTGTAATAACATACTATTTACACTTATGTGCATTCATGTAAGTGCTAAAAATGAAGACAGAAAGATGTAAATTTTAAAAGGCTGAAATGAAATTATATAAAACAAATTAAAGTAAAAAAAATAATTTTAATAAAACCAATATGTCTGAGAGATTATTAAACTAACCACATAAACAGAAAAACCATGGAATACGAAAAACACTATTATGCACCCGAAGGAATTGGAGAAGATACGACTCAGGAAGAAGACCTGCTTTTTTATGAATTGAGCTGGGAAGAATAACTACTCATTTTTATAGAAAATATCCAGTTGTAGACCCAAGTTTCGGAAAAAGAAAAACATTCCAAAGCAATGATAAAAAGCTGTGGAATGCTGTTCTGCAATCTATTCATTTTTTTTTATTTTTTAGAAGATAATTCTGTTTCGGTATGAAGCATACACAGCCAGCGGTCATTTTCTTTTATCCATGTTGAAGTACAGGCACATTTGACAGATTTATTTTCTTTTGTATCCAATAATTCGATAACATAGGCTGTTACCGCAGTTTCTTGAGTCGGCAACTGGGATATAACATCTAAATAACCTAATACTTTTATTTTATCGCCTTCGCCGGACTCAAACATTTTTTTAAAACTCGGTTCATCTACACTCTGTACTCCATTTCTTCCAGCTATTATACAGGGAAAATGAGTGAGGTTTTTTACTGTTTCATATTGGTGATCCTCCATGCCCTGCCAATATTTTTTTTCTAAATTAAAAATCTCTGTTTCCATAATTAATTCTATTTATTATTGAACAGTTATACTGGAGTAATGACATTATAAATGATTTTCGAACTCTCGACGATTGTAAAATTTATCATCATCACTGTCATAAAATTCAGGATCGTTAGAAGAATAATAAGATCGCATTACATTTCTTTCATAGTTCCTGTCGAACTTATCCTGGCTGTTATATCTGCTTGTATTTCTAAAGGTGTCATATCCTATGCTGTTTGCCATGACAATCTTTGTGTCTTTATTAATGTTTACCGATCCAATGGGAATGATAATATGGCTGTCTCCATCCTTATAAACAAACTCTTTTCCATTGTCGTAAGCAATAGCATCGTGTACTTCTTTACGTCCGTCTTCTATTAATTTTTTATCGACCTTAACATCCAGATAAATCACTCGCTGCATATCCTTATTGACCCAGAGGTTATCAATAGTTCCTATAGTGCGGTTGTCAGCATCTACTATTTTCCATCCTCTTACATCTGAGTAATTAGAAGCAATCTTATAATCCGAAAGTTCATCCAGTCGGTATAAATTTCTTTGTTTCGTATCCATGGTATTTTGTTTATGTGTTACACTTAATTTTTTTGACAGACTTAAAATAATTATGTCTGTCTTGCTCTTTATTATTTTGCTATAGTGTCTGTGCCTACGGCATTTTCGGTTTCTACACGCATATTATTATTTGTCCCATCATCTTGTATAAAGACATAATAGGCAACAGCCGCGATTAACAGGATTGCCACAATCCATGGCCATAAAGGCTTTTTCTTCTCAATTTTAATTTCTGCCATAACTTATTATTTTGATTATAAACATTTTAACTACAATAAAATTACAAACATCTACAGCTTACAGAAGTATTTAATTTCATTCTGATTTTATAAAATTACCAGTACATCATTCCTTCAGCAGCCTATTAATTAAGTAATTAACATTAAAAATTATATAACCGCAACGAAATCCTTTAGCATAATTTTATAATGCTTTAAAACAATTATTCATTATTAAATTATGCGCTATGAAATTTCTAAATCAGAAGAACAGAACACTTAGTTCCAGAACTTCAGAAAAAAAACTTTTTATAAAAAGCACTTCAAGCAGAGCTAATGAAAAAAGCAGTGTCACGACATTTAAAAATATACTTACCCACTTCAATTTATAAGTTAACCATCTAAATAATAGAATTATGACAGATAAAACAGTAGTCCAAAATAGCCTTAAAGGGAAAAACGTTGTCATTACAGGAGCAAGCAGCGGTGTAGGCAGAGCTGCGGCGGAAGCATTTGCCCATGAAGGATGCAATCTGATCTTAGCGGCCAGAGGACAAGAAGGATTAGATGAAATAGTGAAATTCTGCCGTGAATTAGGTGTGCAGGCTGTTGGCGTTTCGGCAGATATGTCTATTCCTGAGGAGGTAGAAAAAGTAGCTGCATCAGCTGCATCAATAGGAGGAAAAATCGATATATGGGTCAACAATGCGGGAGTTATGGCCAGCGGGAAATTTGAAGAAATCCCTTTAGAAATCCATCATCAGGTAATCAAGACCAATTTGTTTGGTTACATGCACGGAGCTTATAATGCCATTAAAATTTTTAAAACACAAAATGAAGGTGTTTTAATTAATAACATATCGATAGGTGGTTATATGCCAGCACCTTACAGTGCGGTTTATTCTGCCAGCAAATATGGAATAAGAGGTCTAATGGAATGCCTGCAGGGTGAAATATCAAACCGACAGCACATTCACATCTGCAATCTTTATCCGCAACTCCAAAACTCAACGGGCAATCTTCATTCAGCAAAATATTCGGGTTTTGATATGACAATACCTTTTATTGCGTCAGATCCTCGTGATACAGCCTCTAAAATAGTAGAGCTGGCTAAAAATCCTAAAAAGGACCTGTTTCCTGATTTTAAGGCTGCTGCCGTCACAAACCTTTACAGATTATTTCCTAAAGTAATCATCAACGCTGCATCTGCCGTTGTGCGTACTAAAATGGAATTTAATAAGAATAAGGAAAATAACCCTGGTAATGTTTTGACGAAGTCAAAAGAACCGCTGCGAGTTTATGGAAATCCGTCTGCAAAAAACACATCAGATCTTAAACTGGCAATGTTTGCCGGAATTGGTATTGGTATCGGCCTGCTTTTATTTCATAAAAAACACTAAACGATGTCTATGTTTTTCTAACGCAAAAACACGTTTTAAAATAAGGAAAAAATATATCAAGATATAAAATAAAAAAGATGAGTATTACAGCTCATCTTTTTTATTTCTATTTCATTACCCCCATTCTATCTGTTTCGACTGCGGTTACATAATTTGAGTCTTCTTTAAGAACTATAACATACACTCCGGTAAAAGGTTCTTGATTGTAAGTTGTCTGTTCTGGAATATTCTCCCGCGAGACTACAAAACCAACTACTGAATATTAAAGCTTATTCAATAATTTAAAAAATATTCCCTGAGCTTATTCTAAAATGTCAGCTCTGTTAATCAACCTTTGTCTGAAAAACTGATAAACAGAACCAATAACAAAAAGTAAAAGCAGAAAAAGAAGTGTTCTTCCTATTATTGGATCGGTAATATCTTTGGCCAGAGGCCGGCGCACAGGAATTCTGGTAAAAGTTTCATTGACTGTTGGCACCAGAGAAAGAAAGAAACTAAAAGACAACCAGAAATTTTCGAAATAACGGGATCTCGCACTATTTTTTCTCTTTGCATTTAGAAAATAAGCTCCCAGTACCAAAAAGATTATAAAAATAGAAAAAGCATGTCCCGGATTAAAACCTCCATGTTTAGAGATGCCTAATGAAGTTAACGATGTAATGATCGTTCCGTAAAAATATATCTTACCAGATAATTTGTTCAAATTGATTTTACCATATTTGATAAAATCTACTAACGCCGCGATAATTGCGCCTACACCAATAATAGTGTGAAAAATTCCTAAACTTGATAATCCCATTTTGTATTAATTTAAATTTGTTTGAAAACAGTACAAACTTCCGATAGATTAACAGAAATGGTTTTGTCAAATAGTTCAATTATTTGGTGATTTCGTTCATAAAAACTTTAAACAAAATTCTAGTTAGTATTAATTATTTAAGTTTCTGTCTGTAATTTGTGGGACTGATACCATATTTGCTGGTGAAACTTTTGGTAAAATTTGCCAGATCATTAAAACCGCAGTCAAAAGCTATTTCAGTAATACGCTGGTCAGAAACCTGAAGCATCTCTGCCGCTTTGATAAGCTTTTTAGTTTTAATGTAATTCGCAGGAGTATCATGATATATTTTTGAAAATTCGCGTTTAAACGATGATACACTTAAATTATTCTGTTGTGCTAATTCTTCAATAGTGAGCTGCGAAAATAAATTTGCTTCGATTATTTGTCTGAAACTATAAATAGTGGGAGAAAAAAGCTGGGACAATATCAGCTGTATTGATTCTGAATTTTGTGTTTGAGACAATAAGAGTATAATTTCTTTTAATTTTAGAACTAAAATGTCTTCATTGATTAAAGACGGATTTTCAAAATAAAACAATAATCCTTCGATATACTTTTGAATTAAAAAATCGTTATTTATTCTTTCACTTGATTTATTCGATATTAAACTTTCAGGTCTTTGAAACAATAATGGAAGTTCCTTTTCATATATTTTCTTTAATATTTCAGGATAGAACGTTACAATAACTATTTCACAATTATTATTGGAATTTGAATTATGCAATTGTTTACCAGAATCCATACAATTTACCAATAATGAATAATTTGCAGAAATATTGACATTTTCGTTATCAACATAATAATCAATCTCACCTTCTTTTACATATAAAAAGCAAGCCTGCTCAGTAATTGGAAAATCAAATTTAAAAGGCGGTGTTAATTCAATTTTTTGAATTAATGTCATGCCATATAAATCATGCTTTTTATAGTCGTTTATCATAAAAAAGATCTGCTAATTTTCTTTAAACATTATGAAATACAAATTATTACATTTTTTCATTTTAAGATCTAGGTTTGGATAAATTCCTGTCATACATCACAACAGTTCCCGCCACAGCAACATTTAAACTTTTTTCTGATTTAAATTTTACTAAATGATGGCATTTATCCATTGCTTTTTTCGATAAACCATGATCTTCTGCTCCCAATAAATAAACGCATCGTCTTGGGTGTTCAAAGGTTTCTAAATCTACTGCTTTTTCAGATAATTCAACTCCAACCAGACGTGCGCCTTTTGGTAAATTTTCAAAAAAGGCCTCAAAAGTTTCATAATGAAAATAAGGAATTGCTTTTACTGCATCGTGGGTATCACAGGCTTGTTTGGCATATCGGTTTCCTATGGTAAATATAAAAGATGCACCCAGATTTTGGGCAGATCTCCACAAAACACCTAAGTTTTCTGGTGTTTTACCATTTTGTATTCCTATGCCAAAATATTCGTTTGTAAAATTATCACTCATAAGGGCAAAAGTACAAACTGTGAGTATAGAAATCAATTTTTATAAGGATGACTTATATCAAAAAAAAGACGCCAATTAATGGCGTCTTAAATACAATTATAAATATCAGCTATTAAGCTAAATCAAATCTATCCAGATTCATGACTTTAGTCCATACCTTAATAAAATCATTTACAAATTTTTCATTTGCATCAGTGCTTGCGTATACTTCTGCAACAGCTCTTAATTCTGAATTAGATCCAAAAACAAGATCTGCACGTGTTGCAATCCATTTAGGCTGTCCGGTGCTTCTGTCATTTCCTGCATAGAGTTCTTTATCGTTTGAAACAGCCTGCCATTGTGTATTCATATCTAACAGATTTACAAAAAAATCATTGGTCAATTGACCCGGACGATGTGTAAAAACACCATTTTTTGAACCGTCTGCATTAATATCAAGTACACGAAGACCACCTAAAAGCACCGTAAGTTCAGGTGCAGTAAGAGTCAGCAAATTCGCTTTATCAATAAGAAGTTCCTCTGTAGAAACTGCTGATTTTGTTTTTCTGTAATTTCTAAAACCATCTGCTTTTGGCTCCAGATATCCAAATGATTCGACATCTGTTTCTTCTGCAGATGCATCCATACGACCTGGATTAAAAGGTACAACAACTGAACTTCCTGCTTCGTTAGCCGCTTTTTCGACTCCGGCAGAACCTGCTAAAACTATTAAATCAGCCAAAGAAACTTTTTTACCATCATTTTGCGAAGCATTAAACTCTGTTTGAATAGTTTCTAATTTACTTAAAACCTGAGCAAGCTTAGCCGGGTTATTTACTTCCCAGTCTTTTTGGGGAGCCAGTCTTACACGTGCGCCATTTGCACCGCCGCGCTTGTCTGAGCCTCTAAAAGTAGATGCTGAAGCCCAAGCAGCTGCAACTAACTGAGAAATAGTTAATCCTGAATTTAGTATTTTTTCTTTCAGCTGTTTTATGTCATTTTCGTCTATTAATTTGTGGTTTACTTCTGGAATAGGATCCTGCCATAACAATACTTCCTGAGGAACATCTGGTCCAAGGTAGCGTGCACGCGGTCCCATATCACGATGTGTTAACTTAAACCAGGCACGGGAAAAGGCATCGGCAAACTGATCAGGATTTTCTAAAAAGCGGCGTGATATTTTTTCATACTCTGGATCTAACCTTAGAGATAAATCAGTAGTAAGCATTGTTGGAAGATGTTTTTTTGTACTGTCAAAAGCATCAGGAATAATGGCTTCGGCATTTTTTGCAACCCATTGGTGCGCGCCTGCCGGACTTTTAGAAAGTTCCCATTCAAAAGCAAATAAGTTTTCGAAGAAATTATTACTCCATTGTGTTGGAGTTTTAGTCCATGTAACTTCAAGTCCGCTTGTAATAGCATCAGCACCTTTACCTGATCCAAAACTATTTTTCCAGCCAAAACCCTGCAGTTCTAAACCAGCTGCTTCAGGTTCTTTATCTACGTGATCAGATGAAGCTGCACCGTGAGTTTTACCAAAAGTATGGCCTCCGGCAATTAAAGCAACCGTTTCTTCATCATTCATAGCCATTCGGCCGAATGTATCTCGTATATCTTTTGCTGCTAAAATAGGATCAGGATTTCCGTCAGGACCTTCTGGATTTACATATATAAGCCCCATTTGAACTGCAGCAAGAGGTTTTTCTAAATTTCTTGAATGAACTTTTCCGTCGGCATCATCATCTGCAGAAACAACTCCATGATCTTTCGGCACACCCTCTGAACCATTACTATAACGTTCGTCGCCTCCCAGCCATGTGGTTTCAGAACCCCAGTAAACAGATTCATCCGGTTCCCATACATCTGCTCTTCCTCCTGCAAATCCAAAAGTTTTAAAACCCATAGATTCAAGAGCTACATTTCCTGTTAGTATCATTAAATCAGCCCACGAAATTTTTTGTCCGTATTTTTGTTTTATGGGCCAGAGAAGTCTTCTGGCTTTATCAAGACTCACATTATCAGGCCAGCTGTTTAAAGGTGCAAAACGCTGTTGTCCCGCTCCTGCTCCGCCTCGCCCGTCGTGTACACGGTAAGTTCCTGCACTATGCCATGCCATACGGATAAAAAGCCCTCCGTAGTGACCAAAGTCTGCCGGCCACCAGTCTTGTGAATCTGTCATAAGTACATGAAGGTCTTTTTTTACAGCTTCAAGATCAAGAGTTTTAAAAGCTTCTGCATAATCAAAATCTTTACTTAAAGGATTTGATAGAGATGAATTCTGTCTCAGGATATTCACCTTTAATTGTTTGGGCCACCAGTCATTATTTTTTGTACCTGATGCGGCTTGATTATCCATACTGCCATTATGAAAAGGGCACTTGCTAATGTCGTTTGATTGATTCTCCATAATTCGAAATTTTTATTTTTTACTAAATTACTAAGTATAGAAAGAGAAAATCCTGAGTATTTATCATTTCTAATTCTTTTCTGATAGATAAAACTTATTGAAAAATATTTTCAAATTAGTTTTACCATTAAATAATATATTAGGGTAGTTTTATAAGCAGATATCTAAAATCAATAATAAAACTATTATATGTTACTAAAACTTTTTATCATAGAATATTAAAGTTACTATTTTTTATAGATACTTAAAAATAAACTTAGTTATAAAGGCTTTTTTGCATTGGTATTTTCTGCTGTATTAAAGTACAATGCCTTGCATACCGCACATAATAACAGAATAAAAATTAAGTAAACTGGCAATCATATAAAATTGAGAATCAATACTATAAGCAATAGTCAATTCTTGTTAGTAGCTTTGATATCAGTGATTTGCAAAATCAATTTTATAAATATTTAAATGATACAGAATGAAATCAGCTGATAAAATAAACGAAGGAAGTATTACTTCAGGAGATAATGTTTCTTTTTGGATCGATACAACTTCAATTTTAGCTTTTGAGAAACCGCATCAGGATATAGCAGCAGAAGTACTTATTATTGGAGGCGGAATCGCGGGTCTCACCACGGCTTATAAACTTTTAGAAGCCGGAAAGAAAATAGTTTTGGTTGAAGACGGTTTTTTAGGAAGCGGAGAAACAGGAAGAACAACAGCACATTTAACCTGTGCACTTGATGATCGTTATTATTATCTTGAAAATACTTTTGGTAAAGAAAATGCACATCTGGCGGCTGAAAGTCACAGTGCCGCAATAGATGAAATTGAAAAAATAGTAAACAATCTAAAAATAGACTGTTCTTTTAAAAGAGTAAGCGGTTATTTGTTTCTTCATCCTAGTGATAAAGAAAAAAATCTCGAAGAAGAATTTAATGCTGTTCAAAAAGCCGGACTTAATACTACTATGCTCAATAATACGCCATATTTAGCCGGAGCCGAAAACCAAAAATCTATTGAATTTAAAAACCAAGGCCAATTCCACATTCTGCATTATCTAAAAGGTCTTGCCCAAGCTGTTATCAATCTTGGAGGAACCATTTTTACTGAGGCACACGCAGAAAATATTACAAAAAATGGAGCAGTTGTAAATGGTTTTAATTTTCAGGCAAAACAAATTGTCGTGGCAACTAATACTCCAATTAATGATGTTCTAACCATGCACACCAAACAGCACGCTTATAGAACTTATGTAATAGGCGGTAAAATCCCAAAAGGTTCTTTACCCTATGCATTATGGTGGGATACTGGTGATACAAAGTCGAAATGGGTTTCTCAGCCTTATCATTATGTGCGTTTGGAAAGTTTTGACGATGAATACGATTTATTGATCTCAGGTGGTGAAGATCATAAAACAGGACAAGCAGATGAGGAAGGAATTTCTGAAGCTGAACGATATGAAAGACTTGAAACCTGGACAAGACAATATTTTCCAATGCTGGACGAAATTAGCTATAAATGGTCTGGGCAGGTTATGGAGCCTTATGATTCATTAGGTTTTATGGGAAGAAATCCAGGAGATAAAAATATTTACATCATTACAGGTGATTCTGGAAACGGTATGACGCATGCCACGATTGGAGCCATGATTATTACGGATCAAATTCTTGGTATAAAAAATAAATGGGAAGATTTATACAATCCGTCACGAATTACTTTTAAAGCCTTTGGCGATTTTATTAAAGAAGCAGGAAATATGGCATCACAGTATTTAGACTGGATTACGGCATCTGACTTAAATAATACAGCCGATTTAAAAGCTGGAGACGGAGGCATTCTTACCATAGGATTAAAGAAAGTAGCCGTTTATCGTGATTATGATAATACCCTGCAGGCTTTTTCTGCTGTTTGTCCTCATTTAGGTTGTATTGTAAAATGGAATTCTGACGAAAAAACATTTGATTGTCCGTGTCACGGTTCAAGATTTGCTGCAGACGGAACAGTTACAAATGGACCTGCAACAAGTGATCTGCACAAATTTCAAGTTAAATAAGTTTCGAAAATAATTAAAATCAAAAAAGCCTCTAAATAATTTTAGAGGCTTTTTTAACGCAGAGAAACATAAAATGAAAAATCTCTATTTTTCATTTTTGCTTTTAGCGGTTTTAGTTTTAGACTTAATACTGTCTTTTTGTAATCCTGAAGATTTTGAATAAGTCGAACCATCTTCAGCGCTTTCTCCGGGTCCGCTTCCTTTTCCAGCAGTTGTTGCAGAACTGTTATTACTACCAGAACTCATTGCCCCAGTATTAGCCCCTTCTTCTCCTACTCCAGAATCATTAGCAGTTTGTGTAGTGTCAGCCGCCATTTTTGTACTGTCAATTGGTGTTTCACTTGTCTGGATTTCATCACTGTATCCGTCCTGATTGTTTTTACAGGAACCTAATAATCCTGTCAGAATCAGAACCAGCATAACGTGTAACTTAATAACTGTTCTCATAATTATATTTTTTGCATGTATATTTCAAATTTAGGCTGTTATAAAGTTTATATGTTTCATAATTGTAAATTGATTTTACAATATTCATAACAATCTATTTATCAGTAAATTGATAAAGCATTAAAATATTTTGTTTTAAAAATGTGAATTATGAAAGTGTTTTAAAAAATAATATAACTAACTGAAAACCAATAGAATTAATTTTACTTCCGAAAGATATATTTAATAAACACAGTGTTTATATCAATAATACTTGTCAAAACATACCCAAACAAAACTTAAACTCATCATATCATGGAAAATTTAAAAATAAAATACAGCCAAAACTACAGCAGTATTTGTGGTACACGGATATATTCAGGAGATAACAATGAACTAATCTGCATTAAAACGTATAAAGGAGATTGGGGAGACTGGGACGAAAAACCCGAAAAAAATAATTTTAATTGCAGTCAGGTTTTAAATGATGCTTCTAAAAGCAGTTCAAACGAAGAAATTCTGTTTTAACTGCTGCGATTTATAAACAAATAAAAATCCCTCAAAAGAAATGTTTTGAGGGATTTTTTTATAAACTAAATGTTCTGTTTTACCAGCTGTATTTTAAAATTAATCTTGCATTAAATGGCGTTCCGGCAGTAAAATGAATTTCTTCAACAGGATCAGTTTCATTTGCTAATCTTGATTCTGTTAAGAATTGCGTCTCTTTCCATTTTGTATTAAAAATGTTATCGATGTTTACTCCTATCGATACCTTTTTAATTTGATAGTTTACTGAAAAATCTGTGATGCAGTATCCTTTGGCAACTACCGAATTATCTTCATTTGCCGGACGATCTCCCAAAAATCTTGTTCTTAAACTTCCAGAGAATCCTTTTAGGTCTTTTACGGAAAATCCATTCATTAAAGTATGTGCCGGAGCCAATGGCAGATAATCATTTCCTTTTGGTTCGTCTATTGCTCTTGCATGTGTATAAGTATAATCAGTATTCCAGAATAACCAATTGGTTAATTGATATCTAAAACCAAAATCAAATCCTTTTCGTTCTGTTTTTCCGCTTGGCTCAACAACAGCTTCGTCTCCCACATATACAAATTCCTGCGCCAGATACAAATACCAAACAGCCGAATTGATAATCATTCTTGGAAAAGGTTTCCAGTTAATTCCTAAATCTGCTCCATAGGTTTCCGGAAGGATTTTTTCTCCTTTTTGAGCCACTACTACACGTGTATCATTGCTGTGAAACCCTTTTCCTAATTTTAAAAAGTAATTTATTTTATCATTCTGAGTGTATAAAAAATTCAGTTTTGGACTCACAATTGCTTTCGTCTGCGTTTGATTGCTGTAAGTTGTTGCCAATTGGTCTTCGTAACCAAATTTAAAATAATCCAAACGTAAACCTCCATTTACTAACCATTTACCTGACGTAAAATCAAGGCTTGAATAAGCAAAAAGATTCGTTTGGTTTACATTTCCTAAACTCAAATACTCTAAAACAGTTTTACGATTTACGGTATGCGATAATTCTACATCTTTGTTATTGTCATTTCGCAATCCTGCACCTAATTTAAAAAGCCATTTTTCATTTAGTTTTTGATCGTATTCAGACTGAAAACCTACAATGGTTCTATTTTCTTTTTGTTTGATCTGATCTCCGTTTACAGGATCATTCAGGAAAAAAGTAAAATTCGAATACAATTCAAAATCATATTTGCTTAAATAAGCCGTGTTTTTAATCTGGCTGTTTTCATCAATTTTGGCATCGTACTGCAAATTAAAATTAGTTCTTCCTGTATTTCCTCCTTCATTTGGATCGATTGCACCGTAATGAGAAATTGTTCCGTCGTTTACAGCACGATCCGGAATTTGTCCGCTCGCGTCCCATTGGCTTTTAAAATGCGAAACCGAAATTGCCAATCGGTCGCCATTAGTCATTTTAGCCGAATATTTTCCAAATAAATTAATTCGGTTGAAGTTTTGCGGTGCATCAAAATAACCATATGTCATCATATATTCGCTTGCAAAATAAGCCGACTGATTTTCCTTATTCAATAAATTGAACAACGCAACGGTGCGAAAAGTATCAAACTGACCTCCTTCAAAAGATACAGAACTATTCTGCAGGGCATTTTTAGTATTAAAACCAACATATCCGGCTGTTGTAAAATCACCTTTATCGACAAAATAAGAGCCTTTGTCAAAATCTATCTTATCGACTGTTTCAGGAATTACAAAATGAAGATCGGCATAACCTTGTCCGTGTGCGTGCGAAACCATATTTACCGGTATTCCGTCTACTGTAACATTAATATCAGTTCCGTGATCACAGTCAAAACCTCTCAGGAAAATTTGTTCTGCTTTTCCCCCGCCCGCATGCTGGCCTATAAAAAGCCCCGGAACTTTTCGCAGTAAATCCTGCGAATTTGAAACAGGCTGAATCTCTAAATCTATTTTAGAAATGGTATTTAAATATTTAAGACTGTTGGTTATGGTAACTTCTTCTAATAAAAAAGGTTTTTCTTCTAATTGAATAGAAAGAAAAGCATCAGAAGACAGTTTAATTTTTTGTGTAATATAACCTTGTTTAGAAATTTGAAGGCTGTCATCTGTTTTGGTTTGTTCTAATGTAAATTTTCCGTTTATATCAGTATGAGCGTGTGTTTTAGAAATCAAATCCCGAATTAAAACATCTGATAAAGGTTTTCCGTCGGTATTATTTACAATCCCGCTCACAGATTGCGCATTTGTTGAAAAAGAAAGAATAAAAATGAAAAGTAAAAATAAAAATCTCATAGAAGTGTAATAAAAATGCGAAATAATAAAATATAAAGTCAAATTACAACTTAATATTTCAGATAAAAATAAACTCAAAAATACTGCTTAGCAAATTCTTGGCAGCTGTTCTCCAACTAAAGGATTTACAACTCTTTTTCCTCCAAAAGCACTTTCGATAATTATTTTTGATGGATGTTCTCCGCTTATAAAACCAATCTCTGATGCCTTTGGATTTGTTTTTTGTAAAATCTTCAATACTTCATTTTTAATTTCTGGTGCTGCGATACAGACAAAAACTCCTTCGTTAGCTACATAAAGCGGATCTAAACCAAGCAGTTCGCAGGCACTTTTTACCTGACTTTCTACTTTTATGTTTTCTTCAAAAAGAGAAATGCCGAAATTAATTTCGGTAGTTATTTCATGCAGTACAGAAGCCAGTCCGCCGCGGGTTGCGTCTCTCAAAAAATGAATTTTATCACCAAACTGTTCTATTAAATCAAAAATGATGTGATTTAAATTTGTGGTATCGCTCAAAATATCACTGTCAAATTCAAGTCCTTCGCGTTCAGACATAATTGCCATTCCGTGCGATGCTATAGAACCGTTTATAATAACAGTATCATTTTGCTGGATATTTCTAATTTTGATATTGGCTTTTTCGTGAACAACACCAATTCCCGAAGTATTAATGTAAATTTTATCTCCTTTTCCTCTTTCTACAACTTTTGTATCTCCGGTAACGATTTGAACATTAGCCTTATCTGCCGCTTGTTTTATTGATTTTATAATTTCTGTAAATTCTTCTAAACTAAAACCTTCTTCAATAATTAAGGCCAGCGAAAGGTATTTTGGAACTGCCCCGCACATCGAAAGATCATTTACAGTTCCGTTTACGGCAAGTTCACCAATGTTGCCGCCTTTAAAAAATACGGGAGAAATAACATAACTATCTGTAGAAAAAGCCAGATTTCCTTGTACGTTTAAAAAGGCTCCATCGTGGCGGACTTCTAAAATATCATTTTTTAAAATCTTAAAAATTACTTCATTGAGTAATTTGGTCATATGTTCACCGCCGCTTCCGTGATGCAGGTGAATTACTTCCTGTTCTTTTTCCATTTTTTATGCATTAAATCTCTTCGCCCATTTCTTTTAAAATCTCCATTGTCCTTTTGGCTTCGTCTTCATCAATAATTCCAATGGCAGCACCAACATGAACTAAAAGGTAATCACCTTCTACTGCCTCTGGAACAAGTGCTAAATTGACCTCTTTGATAATACCGTCAAAAGAAACATTTCCAATTCTAAACGTTTCATCAAGCTCAGCTGTGATTTTTTCAAGTCGGCCGGGAACTGCTAAACACATACTTACTGTTTTATAGATTTTGTTAAATAATCGTACCAGACTGCTAAACCTTCTCCTGATGCAGCAGAAACTTCAAAGAAAGTCAAATGCGGATTTACCTGTTTTGCATATTCTTTCAGTTTCTCCAAATCAAATTTCAAATACGGAAGCAGATCAATTTTATTAATAATACAGATTTGCGATCCTAAAAACATATCCGGATATTTAAGCGGTTTATCCTCACCTTCAGTAACTGATATAATTACGATTCGTTTTAATTCTCCCAAATCAAACATAGCCGGACAAACCAGATTTCCAACATTTTCGATCATTAAAACAGAATCCTGAACCGGTTTTAATTCTTTTACGGCTTTTGATATCATTTCGCTGTCTAAATGGCAGCCTTTTCCTGTATTAATCTGAATTACAGGAACATTTAATTTATGGATTCTGTCGGCATCATTTGTAGTCTGCTGGTCACCTTCGATTACAGAAAAAGCAATTTTGTCTTTTAAATCTGAAATGGTTCTTTCTAATAAAGAGGTTTTTCCGGAGCCCGGTGAACTCACCAGATTGATAGAAAAAATATTCAGGGCTTCAAAAAATCCTCTGTTTCTCTCAGCAGTAAGCTGGTTTTTATACAAAATATCCTTTTCTAACTGCACCACACTTATTTCATGAGAATGATTGTGAAAATGGTCATGATGATGATCGTGATCGTCGTTGTCATGATCATGGTCGTGATGATGCTCATGGTGGTGGTCATGATCGTGATCGTGACCGGAATAAGAATGAAAGTGTTTCTCTCCTATTTTGGTAAATCGTATTTCGTTTTCATCAGAACTGCATCCGCAAGTGGTACACATAACTCAGTTTATTTTATGATTATTTTCTTTATTTTCAATTCTCTGCCGGCAATAATTTCCTTAAACGGACTCTTACAATTTGGACAGCTGTCAAAACTTTTTTCAATGTAAAATTCCGTTTCACATTCTGCACACCGGGCTTTTCCTTCTGGTTCTTCCACAAATAATTTCGTGTTGCTTAAAATATTTCCATTAATGCATTGCGGCCACACAAAATAAAAAGAAGACATTTCTACTCCTGATAATTTTCCAATTTCCAGATAGAGTTCTAATACGCTTTTACCTTTTATCTTATCTACTTCTTGTTGAACAATTTTCACAATCGAAGTAACAACCGAAAGCTCATGCATTTGTATTTTTTTTAACAGATTATTACAACCGCGAAAGATAATTCAAAGAATCAAATCAAAACCTGATAATTATCACTTCCGAGAATCAAATGTTTAAATAGTTTTGAAAATAGATTCAGTAAAAAATTCCTCATGCTTTTAGGAACTTTTTTAAATAAACTAAGGCTTTCTTTAAACCTATTTTAGCATGAAAGATGAAATAAAAGTAAATGAAACCTATTATAACAGCATTGAAAGACAAGGTTATAGCAGGAGAGATTTTTTAAAATTTGTTGCTTACATCGGCGCCTATATGGGCGTGCAGAGTTCTGCAATTGGTCAGATTACCAAAGCGCTCGAAAACACCCCCCGTCTCCCGGTAATCTGGGAACATTTTCAGGAATGCACCTGCTGCAGTGAGTCTTTTATACGATCAGACCATCCTATTGTTGCCGATATTATTTTAGACAAAATCTCTTTAGATTACACTTTAACACTTATGGCCGCTTCTGGTCATCAGGCCGAAGCTGCGAAAAAAGCAACTATGGACAAATACAAAGGAGAATACATTCTTTGTGTTGAAGGTTCTGTACCTATGGGAGCTGACGGAAATTACTGCTGTATAGGCGGAAGAAGTGCTATTGATATTCTAAAAGAATCTGCTGCAGGAGCAAAAGCTATTATTGCCTGGGGAAGCTGTGCAACAACAGGCTGTGTGCAGGCAGCAAAACCAAATCCTACCGGAGCTGTTCCTATTAATAAAATTATTACCGATAAACCTATTATAAATGTTCCGGGCTGTCCGCCAATTGGTGAAGTTATGGCCGGAATTATTGTACACGTTGTAGCATTTGGAAAACTGCCTGAATTAGACAGTTCTGGTCGTCCAAAAGCTTTTTATTCTAAAAGGGTTCACGACAGCTGTTACCGCAGACCTTATTTTGATGCGGGATTATTTGCTGAAAATTTTGATGATGAAAACGCTAAAAAAGGATACTGTTTGTACAAAGTGGGCTGTAAAGGGCCAAGTACTTACAATGCCTGCGGTAATATGAAATGGAACGGCGGTGTGAGTTATCCTATTCAATCCGGACACGGCTGTATTGGATGCAGTGCCAAAGATTTTTGGGATGCTGGAAGTTTTTACTCCAGAGATACTTCTATAAATGCAGGAAGTATCGAGGCCAATGCCGATTTACTGGGCAAAGTTGCTCTTGGTGGTGTTGCCGCAGGAATTGGAGCTCACGCGATTCTTTCGAATGTATCTAAAAGAAAAGAATTAAATCAGAGAATTAGTCAGGGAACTGAAAACGAAAAACACTTAGAGGATTTATAACCTATATAGAAATAAAATGGCAGAGAGAATAGTTGTAGACCCAATTACAAGAATAGAAGGACATTTAAGAGCCGAAGTAGAAATCTCAGACGGTACTATAAAAGAAGCCTTCTTATCTTCAACAATGGTAAGAGGTCTGGAGAATATTGTAAAAGACAGAAATCCTAAAGATGTCTGGGCGTTTGTACAAAGAACCTGTGGTGTTTGTACTTCGACTCATGCTACAGCATCTGTAAGGGCGGTTGAAGATGCACTTGGAATTGTGGTTCCTCCCAATGCAGAAATAGTTAGAAATATTATGCTGGGTGCTTTGTATTTACACGATCACGTAGTGCATTTTTATCATTTGCATGCTTTTGACTGGGTAGATGTTTTGAGTGGTTTAAATGCAGATCCTGTAAAAACCTCACAATTGGCACAGTCTATTTCGAATTGGCCAAAAAGTTCGCCGGGCTATTTTTCAGATTTACAAAAACGATTAAAAAAGTTTGTTGCCAGCGGTCAGTTAGGAATTTTTGCCAATGGTTATTGGGGACATCCGCAGATGAAATTACCACCCGAAGCCAATTTAATGGCAACAGCCCATTACCTTGAAGCTCTGGAATGGCAGAAGGAAATTGTAAAAGTACATGCCATTTTTGGAGGTAAAAATCCGCATCCAAACTTTTTAGTGGGCGGTATGGCCTGTTCAATTAATTTGGATGATGCAAGCGGTTTAAATGCCGAAAGACTTGCTTTTGTGAGACAGCTGCTGGAAGAAGGAAAACGTTTTGTAGAACAAGTTTACCTTCCGGATGTACTTGCTATTGCTGGTTATTATAAAGACTGGGGCGCTATTGGAGGCTTTCATAACTTTATGACTTTTGGCGATTTTCCAACACAGGGTCATAATAATACCAATAATGATACTTTTAAATTTCCAGCGGGAGTTATTTTAAACAAAGACTTGACAAAAGTTCATGATTTAGATTTAAGAGATTTAAAAACGGTAGAAGAATATGTAAACAACTCCTGGTATGATTATGAAGGAGACGGAAATTCAGGAAGACAGCCGTGGTCTGGAGAAACCAAAATAAATTATACAGGGCCAAAACCGCCTTACACTCATTTGAATGTTGACGAAAAATACAGTTTCATCAAAACACCAAGATGGAAAGGCCACGCTATGGAAGTCGGTCCGCTGGCAAGAATGCTGGTTGGTTATGCATCTGGGAGAGAAGAATTTAAAGATATCGTAGACGGTGCTTTATCAAAACTGCAGATTCCTGCCGCCGCTTTATTCTCGACTTTAGGAAGAACTGCTGCAAGAGCCTTAGAATCGCAATTAGTAGCCAATTGGAATCTGGAGTTTTTTGATGATTTAATTAAAAACATCAAAAACGGCGATACCAAAATGGCTAATATGGAAAAATGGGAAACCAATACCTGGCCGAAAGAATCTCAGGGAGTTGGATTGGTAGAAGCACCACGAGGCGCTTTGAGCCACTGGATTGTAATAAAAGATGCTAAAGTTGCTAATTATCAGCAGGTCGTGCCGTCAACGTGGAATGCTTCTCCAAAAGATCCAAAAGGACAGCGATCTCCTTATGAAAGTACTTTATTAAATACGCCAATTGCAAATCCAGAACTGCCTCTTGAAATTATTAGAACCATACATTCCTTTGATCCCTGCATTGCCTGTGCCGTGCATTTATACGACGAAAATGGCGATATCATTAAAGAAGTAAATGACATAACTATCTGCACCGTTTAATTTAAACTGAACAGTATGCCAACAAAAACTAACGATTACAAAAGAGCTTATATCTGGCAGTTACCTGTACGAATTTTTCATTGGGTAAATGCCTGGGCTATTACAGGACTTGTCGCTACAGGATTTATTATTGGGAATCCGCCGGGAATCATTTCTACCAAAGAAGCTTCAAATCAATTTTGGTTTGGATACATTCGGGAGATTCATTTTATGTGCGCTTACTTATTGGTTGCAGTTATGATTTTGAGGGTTTATTTTGCTTTTAAAGGAAATAAATATGCCAACTGGCGTGTCTTTTTCCCTTTTAAAAAAGAAGGTTTTAAAAGAATGTGGCATGTTATTAAATATGATATTTTTCTTCAAAATGAAGAAACACACGGCTCTCCAACAGGTGCTGTAGGTCACAACAGCGTAGCAGCAGCTTCTTATCTCGTTATGTTTTTTATGGCACTCATCATGATTGCAACAGGATTTGCCATGTATGCCCCTACTTCGACCTGGTTTTTTCCTAAAATGTTCGGCTGGGTGGTAAACGTAGCCGGAGGAGATTTAAACGTCAGATCGATACATCATTTTACAACATGGACTTTTATATTGTTTGCAATAGTTCATATTTATCTGGTTTTCTTTCATGACTGGCTGGAAGGTTTAGGAGAAACATCAGCAATGGTAAGCGGTTATAAATTCGTTCGAACCGAAAGAGTGAAAAAAGAAGATGAACTTACTGGAACTGAAATAACAAATCAAAATACAGCACAGGCAGAAGATTTAAGCTAAAAAAATATGGAAACAGCAGTCAGCACTAGAAAAATAGACGAATTCCATTCTGATGGAAATACCATTTTGGTACTCGGAATAGGAAATTATTTGATGGGAGACGAAGGTGTTGGAGTGCATTTTATAAACCGAATTGATAAAGCCCAATTTCCGGAAGGCATATCTTTTATCGATGGCGGAACTGGCGGTTTTACATTAATTCCTTACATAGAAAGTCACCAAAAAGTAATAATTGTAGATGCTACAATGGATGGCAAGGAAGAAGGAACTATTTCGCTTTTGAAACCGCGTTTCTCAGAAGACTTTCCTATTTCACTGAGCGGACACAATTTTGGACTTAAAGATATGGTTGAAATCCTGTCTATGACGGATACCATGCCCGAAATCTATTTGTACACCATTACCATTTTAAAAATGGAGCCCATGTGCATGCAGCTTTCACCGAAAGTAGAAGCTGCGATAGAAAAAGTAACGGCTGAAATTATACAGCAGATAGAAAAAATAAAAATTTAATACTCTCTTTTCTTGACACCAACATTTCAAATAACAATTTCAGGCATTGTACAAGGTGTTGGTTTTCGGCCTTTTGTATACAATACTGCCATACAGTTTAACCTGAAAGGCTTTGTTTCTAATAATGAATTTGGTGTTGTTATAATTGTGCAGGAAGAAGAAAAAACAATAAGAGAATTTGTAGCCCAACTAAAAAAAATACATCCAAAAAAAGCGATAATTACTACTATTCAGGTTTCAGAAATTGAAACGGAAGAAAGATTTGACCTCTTTTTTATAAAACCAACAGAAAAAGGCATTTCGATCAACGCGCCTTTGACACCCGATTTTGCTATATGCAAAAACTGTAAAAAAGAAACTCTGGACCCGCAAAACCGTCGCTATAATTATCCGTTTACAAGTTGTACGTCATGCGGACCCAGATATGCCATTTCCGAAAAATTTCCTTTTGAAAGAGAAAATACAAGTATGAGCCCATTTAAAATGTGCCAAACTTGTCTGGAAGAATACAACAATCCAAACGATATACGTTTTCATTCGCAGACCAATTCATGTCCTGAATGCGGTATTCAGATTGTATTTACAGATAATAATGGAACTCTTATTTCTGGAACAAACAAAGAAATTTTCGAATCTATTTCAGAGAAATTAAATCAGGGAAAAATAATTGCCGTAAAAAATACTTCTGGTTATTTACTGCTTTGCGATGCTTCAAATAATCAAACTGTTCAGGAATTACGAAATAGAAAAAGACGTTCAGCAAAACCTTTTGCTGTATTATTCTCCGATTTTAAACAAATTAAAAAGCATTTATTATATCATAAAACAGAAAAAAAACTTTTAAAATCGACACAAGCGCCTATTATAATTTTACCCATAAAAAATCAAAAAAAATTAGCTGTAAATGAAATAGCTCCCAATATGGAAACTATTGGAGCAATGCTTCCCAATTCAGGACTATTGCATTTAATTTCTAATTTGTTTCAGAAACCATTAGTTGCAACAAGCGGTAATTTTAATGGTTCTCCCCTTTCTTCAAATCAAAATGAAGCCGTTCAATCCCTAAATTCCATTGCTGATTATTACCTGCATCACAATCTTGAAATTCAAAACTCACAAGATGACTCGGTAATTCGGTTTTCGAGAAAAAACAAACAAAAAATTGTTTTACGCCGTGCGAGAGGTCTGGCGCCAAATATTGATAATTTTCATCTGAATAAAACTTCAGACAAAATACTCTGTTTAGGAGCTGCATTAAAAAACACAATCACCATCTCAAACCAGCAAATATATCAAAGTGAATATATTGGAAATGTCTTGAATTATGACACTTATAAAAGGTTTGAAAATAGAATACAAAACTATCTGCATTTTTTTGATTTCGTTCCGCAGACAATAGTTTACGATCAGCATCCGGGTTACGAAAACAACAAAATTGTTTCTGATTTTTTAAAAGAAAATCCTTTACTGAAAACTATAAAAGTTCTGCATCACGAAGCGCATTTTGCAGCGATTTTGGGAGAAAAAAAGCTTTGGGAAAAATCTAAAATATTAGGCGTTATTTGGGACGGTTCTGGTTTTGGAAATGAAAACGAAATTTATGGCGGAGAATTTTTTAAATACAATCGCGGCGAAATTACCCGAATAGGACATTTAGAATATTTTCACTGGATTTTAGGAGATCAAATGGCATTAAATCCAAAAATTTCGGCGCTTTCTATCAGTGAAAATGATGAGTATTTCCAGTCTTATTTCAATAAAAACGAACTTAAAGTTTATAGTAAACTTATTGAAAACAGTACGGTAAAAACTTCTTCGATAGGAAGATTATTTGATGCTGCCGCATTTACGCTAGGGTTTAAAGGGAACATTTCTTTTGAAGGCCAAACGGGTATGTTTTTAGAAAATCTGGCACAAAAAGCTTTTTCTAAATCAAAAGTAAAACTAAAGGATTATTTAAAAGATGAAAACATAACGAATATAATCCCGGCAAAAAAACTGCTGCTGCAGATCGTTAAAGCTTTTCAAAACAATATTGACTGCAGTGTTATTGCTTTAAACTTTCATTACACTTTAGTGAAATGCATTGAAAAAACAGCTTTGTTTTCAAAATCGGGAGAAATTGCTTTCAGCGGAGGCGTTTTTCAAAACGCAGTTCTGGTAGATTTAATTATAGATCATCTGCAGCCAAATTACAAATTGCATTTTCATGAAACACTCTCTCCAAATGATGAAAATATTTCATTTGGACAACTCAATTATTATTTACATCTAAAAAAATAAATTATGGACATTTTAGAACTATTAGGACACATTGGTAAAACCGAAGAAAAAGATAAAATTTCGTATTCAGCTGGAGTTGTAATGGCTCTAAGTCTGAAAGATATTGGATTTGAAGAAATAAAATATGAAGATTATGTAGACGGAATGAAATCAGTTTTTGATAAATCCGGAGAAAAAATTTCGCCAAAACGCTCTATTGATATTTTCAACAATTATGTGGCATTACTGCAGGAAGAATTAAAAGTTAAAAATGCCGAAATAGGAACTGCATTTCTGGCTAAAAATGCCTCAAAAGAAGGTATTACTGTACTGCCAAGCGGTTTGCAATATGAAGTCTTAACCGAAGGAAACGGCAGAAAACCCAAAATAACCGATACCGTAAATGTAATTTATGAAGGTTATTTGATAAATAAAGATGTCTTTGATTCAACCAAAGATACAGGCCCTCAAAAAATGAGAGTATTGCAGACCATAAAAGGCTGGCAGGAAGCACTGCAGTTAATGCCCGAAGGTTCACGCTGGAAAATTTATATCCCGCATGATTTGGCTTACGCCGAAATGGGAGCACCGCCAATCATTCAGCCCAACTCCACTTTAGTATTCATTATAGAACTTTTAAATATCGTTTAAAATGAAATACCTGTCTGAATATCGAAATCCGGAACTGATTAAACACTACATAAGTGAAATCCATAAAATAACCACAAAACCATGGAATATCATGGAAATTTGCGGTGGTCAGACGCATTCATTAGTCAAAAACGGTCTGCTGGACTTATTGCCAAAAAACATTAGGATGATACACGGGCCGGGCTGTCCGGTTTGTGTTACGCCTGTTTCGTTAATCAATAAAGCAATTGAATTAATGAAACAAGGTATCGTTCTGTGTTCTTTTGGAGATATGATTCGGGTTCCCGGTTCATCAAAAAGTCTATTACAGGCCAAAGCAGAAGGCGGTGATTTACGCATTTTATATTCTCCTTTAGAAGCTGTAAATATTGCGGCTAAAAATCCGGATAAGGAAATTGTATTTTTTGCTGTTGGTTTTGAAACTACAGCACCCAGCAATGCGCTGGCTGTTCTTCATGCACAAAAACTGGGTTTAACCAATTTTAGTTTATTGGTTTCTCATGTTTTAGTGCCGCCTGCAATGGAAGCTATTTTATCAGATGAATTCTGCACCATAAATGCTTTTTTAGGTGCGGGGCATGTCTGTACAATTGTAGGTCTGGGAGAATATTATCCTATTGCCGAAAAATACAAAATACCAATTGTGGTTTCCGGTTTTGAACCTGCTGATATGGTGCAGGCGATTTATCATACCGTTTTGCAATTGGAACAAGGAAAACATGAAGTAGAAAATCAATATACAAGATTGGTAAAAGAAGAAGGAAACCTGAGAGCAAAAGAAGTCGTAAATACCATTTTTACTATTGGAACTCAGGAATGGCGAGGCATTGGTAAAATTGAAAACAGCGGACTTGTATTGAGAGAAAATTATAAAATGTATGATGCGAACATCAAATTTTCTATTGAAACAACGAATAGCAAAACGGATAATTTGTGCATTGCAGGTCAAATCCTGACGGGAAATAAAAGACCAAACGAATGTCCTGAATTCGGAAAAAAATGCAAACCTTCTTTTCCGTTAGGAGCGCCAATGGTTTCGTCTGAAGGTGCTTGTGCCGCTTATTTCAACTATCTATAAAACTTAAAATGATTGGATTACTTATTACGGTTTACGCCGGACTTGAACATGCTTTTGAGGCAGATCATTTACTGGCTGTAAACAATCTTGTTACAAATAGAACTAAAATTAAAGATGCTTTAAAAGACGGAATGTTTTGGGGCGTTGGTCATACCGCCACTATTTTTATTGTGGGCGTTATTATGATTGGTTTTAAAATTTCGATAAGCGAAAATGTATTCAGCTATCTTGAAGCGGTTGTTGGTTTAATGCTGATTGTTTTAGGAATAATTCGTTTGTTTAAATTATTATACAAAAAAAGGCATTCGCATACGTATTATCATAGTCATGAACATACGCACAGCAACGGAGTCACGCATACACACATGCATGCTCATACTTATTTTCATTCGCATCCTATTGCTTCTTTTAAACATGCTCATTATGACGGATCAACCAATTATAAAACGGCATTTGGCGTAGGATTGGTACATGGTCTGGCAGGAAGCGGTTCATTGGTTATTCTGGTTATTTCGCAAATGAAAACACCATTGGAAGGTCTGCTTTATATTTTTATTTTTGGAGTGGGATCTATCATTGGAATGTTTATCGCATCAGGATTGTTTAGTATTCCATTTACCAAAAGCATACTTAAATCTCAAAAACTGCAATATACATTAATTATACTTTCATCTGCAATATGCATTATATTCGGATTTAAAATCATTTATACCAATTTACTTTAAGATCTACTGCAGCTAAAAAACGTACTGTTTTATTAAAATCAATATTAGATTCTTTACTTTTGCATGGTTCTGTTTGGCTGATATTTTATATAGTATTCAACAAAATTATCACTAAACAGTAAATTAATTTTCTACATCAAAAAAGTAAATGACAATACAGGATTTAGCTGGCAATTTTTCCATTTCCGGAAGCAATCAGGACGAGAGCAATCAAATAACATATAAAGGAATTTTGAGTTTGTCGCTTGACAAAAACAATAGAATAATTGCCAAATGGGTTATTAACAATTCACAGATACAAAAAGGCCACGGTTTCTTTAAAGACAATATTCTGGTTATAAATTTCAATTATAAAGGAGACGATAATAAAACCTATAAAGGTGTTGCGGTTTACAGATGCATTACCAAAGATGTTCTGGACGGCTTTTGGTCTGAAAAACACGGCAACCCGCTTTATTTAGGAACTGAGCATTGTTTACGATTGGAAACTACTGAAAAACTAAACTAGTTCTCTCCTTTTTCCAAAAGCTTTATAATTGATTATAAAATACATACAACAAAAAATAAGTGTTTTTACGCAAAACGAAATATCTTATAAAATTCGCCGAAAGTATATTATTTAATTGAAATTGATTAATTTTCATCTATAGATTTTTAGAAAAATTGAAATTATACACTATGAAGATATCTCTTATTTTTATACTGGGATTTGTAACGATTTGTCAGTCTCAAATAAAAATTCCTGTTATTAAAGCCTCATCTAAAACCTGTTACATAAAAGAAGGAAATGAAGAAAAAACAAAATGGAACTTAGATCCAAAAACAAAACCTGATTTGTATGTAACAAACAAAAGTCCGAAAGGAAAAACCGTTACTTTTTACACCAATCAGGATTCTTTAACCGTAAAACTAAAACCGGGAAAAAAATCTGATTTTGTAGTTCTGCTAAATGAAAAAGACAGTTGCTATACGCGCATTGAATGTCCGGCTCTGAAAGATTTCTCAAAGCTGAAACCGGAAATACACGATACAATTCCTTTTGCGCTTTCGGAGTATAACAATATTATTTTTAAAGTCACATTAGATGATAAAGAAACGCTTGATTTAAAATTCGATTCTGGAACAACTGATTTTCTTTTAACAAATGAAATATTGAAACAATTACAACTTAAGAGTCTAAACGGGCATAGTTTTAAGCTTGGAAACCAAATCTGGAGAGAACAGCAGATTTTCCCTGTTGAACTATCAGGACAAGGCACTACAGGTCGTTTTGGGTGGAATTTATTTGATGGTAAAATTGTAGAAATTGATTACGATAAAAAGCTTTTTATAATACATTCGAAACTGCCTAAACGACACAAAAGTTATACAAAACTGGATATGGAGTTTATGCATACTTTGTTTTGTATTCAGGGTTCACTTCAAATAAAAGATAAAGCTTATAAAGGGCGTTTTCTTTTTGATAATGGTTATCAGCGTACCGCGATGCTTGATCAGCAGTTAATAAAGGAACAGCAATATCCAAAAGAAATTCTGCCTGTTTTAAAAAAAACAATTTTAAAAAACGGACAAGGTGAAGAAATTCCGGTTTTGACTGTAAAGAATGAAAAATTGTTTTTGGGAAATTTATGTTTGAATGATGTGCCGGTTCAGCTGCTTGCAACAAGCAATCCAGCACAATTCAAAACTCATATTTTAGGAAGCGAATTCCTAAAAAGATTCAATACTATATTGGATTTTCAGGAGAATAAAGTCTATCTAAAACCAAATTCATTATGGAATGATCCCTACACAGAAGGCTGAAAACAAAAATTAATAATTAAAATTGACAATTGATAATTGTGAATTATCAATTCACTTCCTATTTCTCATCCACTTTTCTACAGGTTCTAAAACTGTATTGACAATAATCACCAAAAATGTACAAATTAAAGCTTCAATAAAATAACCTGAAGCAGAAATACAGCCAATTGCCGCACTGCACCATATTGTTGCCGCCGAATTTAATCCGTGTACATTTGAACCTTCTCTAAATATAACACCGGCACCCAAAAAACCAACTCCCATAACAACCTGAGCCGTGATACGGGTAACATCGATATTTGGGGCATTTGCAGCAACTTTTATAGACAATAAAACAAAAGCAGCAGCTCCGGTCGCTACAAGCATATTAGTTTTTAAACCTGTTTCTTTATGATGCCATTGTCTTTCAAATCCTATAATTAATCCGGCAAATAATGCAATTACCAATCGTGTAAAAAATTCGGTTGTAGTCATAATTATTTTGTTTTCTAAGATTAAAAATAGCCTGCTTTTTTATGGTTTAGGATATTCTTATAATGTTAAAAAAATTGTTATCAAAAGAGCCTTTAATTTTTTAATTTATATCTCAAATTAAAGGCTCTTATTTTTTGAACTAATTTTCAGGAAGCAGATTATCTAAATCTGATAAAGTGTAGAATTTAAGATTGTTCTCTTTCATGTATTTACATATAAACTCTAAAGTTTCAATCTTAGTCTGATAGTTTTCAGTTACGTTTCTTACAGGTTTATGCCCGCATAAAAGCAGTATTTTATTGTTCTTTTTAGCATAATCCAGCAGTTCTAAAACATACGGAATGCTAAAATGAATGTGACTGTTATCGATATCAAAAGCAAATACTATTTTTGAATTATTAAAATAGCTGTCTTGCTTTTCCGGAGCTTCACCTCCAAAAGCTCTTCCTCTGATAATTTTAAATTTCTTTGACAAAGCTTTATCCAATTCATCCGATCTTTCGCCATACGGATAAGCAAACGAAGTAACTTTAAAGGATTTCTTTTTCATAGAAACAATCATAGGATCTATTTCCTGTTTCATATAAGCATCGATTCCGTTTTGCTTTACAAATTTTAAAGCATTATAATGGTGATAACCATGTCCGGCAATTTCATGGCCTTCTTTCTGCATTTGAAGAAGTTTTTTTATTTCGGGCGCTCCTATAGAATCTATTCGGCATACATTAAAAGTTGCTTTCCATCCGTATTTTTTTAAAGCAGCATCCGCTTCTGCCCATTCATTGACATAAGCATCATCAAAAGACAAAATCACACCTGCTTTATAAGCCTTAGGTTCGGCTTTTTGCTTTTTAGTTTCACAAGAAAAAAGAGTTAAGAACATTAAAAACAAAGTCGTTTTTAAAAAGAATATCTTCATATAACAAATTAGAATTAAATTGAGACTCCAAATAAATTTTACAGAAATAACATTTCAAATATAGAAAACAATTTGGAATATTTTACTTACAGCAAAACAACTCATTAAAACTCTTATTCTTTCCTGTTTTTTTTCGGGGAATACTACATCTTTTAATTACTTTTATCACATTAATTTCTCATTTGCAATGAACAAAGTATTATTAGTAGAAGACGATCCACGTGTTGCATCTTTTATTTTAAGAGGTCTTGAAGAAAACCTTTATCAGGTAAAAACCGTTTCAAAAGGATATGAAGCTGTAAACGAAGTCATGGAAAATGATTTTGATATTATCATTCTCGATATTATGCTTCCTGATATTACTGGTTTTGAAGTTTGTGAGATTTTAAGAAACAGAAAAATAATTGTCCCAATTCTTATCCTCAGTGCACTTGATACACCTCACGAAAAGGTAAAAGGATTACAATCCGGCGCAGATGATTATTTGGCTAAACCTTTTTTATTTGAAGAACTTTTGGCGAGAATAAATGCGCAGCTTCGCCGTGCCGAATTCAGCTCCGGAATTTTAGATTTTCAGTCTTATGCGGGAATCGAAATCAATATGAAAGAACAAAGTGCTTCAAGAGACGGAAAAGAACTCAATCTTTCGTCCAGAGAACTTAAGCTTTTAATTTTCTTTATGAAAAACCGCGAAAAAGCACTTTCGAGAATTGCAATTGCAGAAGCTGTCTGGAATCTTGAACTTGACATGAACTCGAATACGGTTGATGTTTATATAAATTACTTAAGAAACAAAGTCGATAAAAACTTTTCTGAACCTTTGATCCATACAGTAAAAGGAACCGGATATATGCTTAAGAAAAAAACACATGAATCTTAAAAACAAACTTTCTGTAAATTCTACGCTTTTATTTGCATTTACTGTTGGACTCGTTCTGGCTGGTTCTTTTTTGCTTTTTAAAAAACACAGACAGGATCTTTATTTTGAAAGACTCGAAGACAGTGCCTTAATAACTGCTTTTTTTTATTTTGAAAAAGATGAAATTACAAAAGTTGACAGTTCCCGTTACCAAAGAATAGAAATTCAATACAAAAAAATCACCAATCAGACGATCAGGATATACAATGCAAAAACCAAAGAATTGTATTTGATAGACGATATTGATATTACACTGACTGACAAAGAATTAAAAGCAATTTCTAAAAACAGAATATTGCATTTCATAAAAGAAGACAGACAATTTACAGGTTTATATTATAAGGATAATCAGGGCGATTTTATTATTGTAGTATCTGGAATTGATACTGTTGGTGACCGTCAATTTGATGTATTGGGTTTAATGTTTATTGGGTTTTATCTGCTGGCCATTCCGTTGAATTTTCTTTTAGGCAGATTTTTGGCAAGACAAACTTTCAGGCCTTTTGAAGATGTTATTGCAAAAGTAAACACCATTACAACAGAAAATCTGCATTCGAGACTCGAAATGCCCACAGTAAGCGGAAAAGATGAAATAAAAGAACTTATAACCACTTTTAATTATTTATTAGAACGTCTTGAAAACGGGGTTACAATACAAAAGAATTTTCTAAAAAATGCATCGCACGAGCTAAAAACACCGCTTACCATTATTATTGGTGATATTGATGTATCGTTGCAGCAGCCCAGAACTAACGAACAATATGAAGAAGTTCTAAAATCACTCAGAAAAGATACTTTTCATCTTAAATCTATATTAGACGGACTTTTGATTTTATCGGGATTACAGATTTCAGAACCAGAACAAATGGAATTGGTAAGAATAGATGAAATTTTATGGAATGTATTAGAAAAAAAGGCAATTGAATATCCTGAATCAAAAGTGTCTGTAAATCTCGACGCTATTGCAGATCAGGAAAATCTGCTTTCTGTTTATGCTAATAAACACATGCTTTTTACAGCTCTTTATAACATTATAGATAATGCGATTAAATTCTCATTTCCTAAAAAAGTTGAAGTTTTGGTTTATTCAGAAGAAGGTAAGCTTTTAATAAAAGTTATAGATCAGGGAGCCGGAATTTCTAAAACTGATCAGGAATCAATTTTTGAACTGTTTTTTAGGAGCGATCGCACCCGCCATGTTAAAGGTCAGGGATTAGGACTATTTATTACCATGCAGATTCTTAAACTTCATAATATTGAATTAAAAGTAGATTCTGAACTCGAAAAAGGCACTACTTTTTCTTTATTATTTCCTTGAAAGAATTAATTATTAGATATTCATACAAAGTAACATAAAGAGCCATGGGCTCAATCCATATTGTAGGGCCGGATTTCAATCCGGTCAATCAAGGAAGATCACGAATCAAAGAACCGTAGGTTCGGCCCATTTTTATAAAGCTAAATTTTAATCCGGTTTCGCTGTAATAAATAATCAACAATATGAATCGTTCCGATGGGAACTCTCTAAAATACGCCCCAATTTTCGACGGATTAAAATCCGTCGCTACAATATAAATCATTCCTGCGGAATTTTAATTAATTCTCACTATTTAGGAGATTGAATTAGACAAAAAAATCAGCTATATCACTTAAATCTGTGTGAAAAATTCTTAATAGATTATTACTTTAGAATTTCGATTTTTCTCATCGGTAACATTGGCTTAATACTCTAATCTTTTTCTAATCTACTTTAAATATAAGTCTAATCTATTTATTTTTAAACATTTACACAAAGCATTGATTTTAAAGCGATAAAATGATTTCACAATAATAACACGCTGATAATTTTAGGTTAACAATAAATAGTTATATCATTTTAAGTTAACAAAAGCATTAAATCTGATCGAAACAAACTGAGTTTCTTTGTCAAATAAAAACTAAAAAATATGACAAAACTAAAACTCTTTTTTTCAGCTTTAATGCTCCTTACCATCGGGAACATTTTTGCTCAAATTACCACGTCATCTTTATCTGCTAAAGTTAATGATGGTACAAGTCCTCTTGCAGATGCTGAAGTAACCTTGACTCATATTCCTACTAACGCAGTTTATAGAGCTGTAACGAATAAGCAAGGAAGATTCAGCTTTGAAAATTTAAATGCCGGCGGACCTTACGAATTAGAAATAAAAAGTAAAGACACCAAAGATTACACTAACTCTCAGATTCATTTAGCACTTGGCGATAATGATCTGCCAACAATTGTACTAAGCAAAGTTGACAATACTATATTAGAAGAAGTCGTAATAACAAGTTCAAAACCTTCTTCTAAAAATAACGGAACCAATATCAATGAAAAACAGGTAAATGGTCTTCCGTTAATAAACAGAGGAATTCAGGACGTTACGAAATTAGTTCCTCAAAGTTCTAATAACTCTTTTGCCGGAACCAATTTTAGATACAACAACGTTACAATTGACGGTTCTATAAATAATGATGCTATTGGTTTCAGTCCATCATTAGGCGGGCAGTCCGGAACATCAGGAATGCCTGGAAGCAGTACACGATCTAACTCAATAAGTTTAGATGCAATACAGGATATTCAGGTTTATATTGCTCCTTATGATATTAAATTAGGAAACTTTTTAGGCGGAAGTGTTAATGCTGTTACCCGCAGCGGAACAAATACTGTAAGCGGATCTATTTACAGCTACGGAAGAAATGCTTCTATTACAGGTCCAAACAATGCCGGAGACGGTTCTAAAATGCCAAAATCTTTTGGTGATTACCAAATTGGTTTCAGATTGGGGCTTCCTATTGTAAAAGACAAATTGTTTTTCTTTACAAATATGGAATATGCTGAAAGAACAGATCCAATTTTCTACAATGCCGGACAAACTGATGCAAACGGAAAATTAACTTCATTGGTTGATAATGCTACTGCAGATCAGATTTCGAACTTTGTTAAAACGAACTATGGTTTTGATCCTGGAACTTACAATTCATACAACAATTTTGCAATGAGCCGTAAATTTTTCAACAAATTAGACTGGAAAATTAACGAAAAACACTCCATCTCGTTACGAAACAATACGGTAGTTTCTCAGGCTACAAACTTAGAGCGCGATGCGGCAAACTTCCGATTCTCAAACATGGATTTTACGCAGAAAAACCAATCTATCAGTACGGTTTTAGAATTAAAGAGCCACTTTAACAGCCAATGGTCTAACTCTTTTATAGCAAGTTATTCAGCTATTAAAGATTACCGTGATCCAAAATCAAATAATGTAATGTTTCCTCAGGTAGAAATTGGTTACAACGGTGGTACTATCTTTTTAGGAAACGATCGTGAAGCTACTGTTTTCAACATGAAACAAAATACTGCCGAGATTACAGACAACCTTACTTATAAAACAGGAAATCATACTTTATTGTTTGGTACGCACAACGAATTCTACGATATTAATTACGGATTTGTAAATGCTTTAAACGGAAGGGTTTCTTATAAGTCATTAGCTGATTTTTACAATAAACTGCCTTCTCGTGTTCGTGGTACTTATCCTTTTGATGGTTCTACAAGAGATGAAATTTTTAATAATCCTTATGCAAAATTCAAAGTAAATCTATACAGCGTTTATGTTCAGGATGAAATTAGAATTGGAAACAAATTAAAAGTTACACCAGGTGTTAGAATTGATTATACTGATCTGCCTAATAAACCAAAATTAAGCACACAGGTTCAAAATTCTCCTGCAGATCCAAACTATGGCACAACTTACAGCTATACGCCATTAAGCCAGATAAAAAACAACTTTTTCAGCACTGCTTTAGTTTCTCCAAGAATTGGATTTACATATAATGTAGACGAAGACAAAACGCTTGTTTTAAGAGGTGGATCTGGAGTGTTTACAGGCCGAGTTCCGTTTGCATGGTTAGGATATGCTTATTATAATGATGGTGTAGGTTACGGAAGTTATGACAAAAACAACCTAACTGCTGCACAGGTTGCGGCGGCTGGTGATCCTTTAGCTGCAAATGGATTAAACGGATATCATGATGCAACACCAAAAGTTCAAGCTGACTTAATCGACAATAAATTTAAAATGCCGGCTGTATTAAGAAACTCGCTTGCTATAGATAAAATTATCGCAGGATATAAGTTTACAACCGAAGCTATTTATACAAAAGTAATTCGTGATCTTGAATTCCAACAGGTAAATAAAACAGATAATCCAACTTATTTCTCTTACGATACTAAACACGAAATGCCAATTTATGCTGCTAATATTAATGCTGCATTTTCAAATGCTTACTTACTTTCAAATACCAACAAAGGATATAGATACAGCATTACTGAGATGATCTCAAAAACATACGATTTTGGAGTTAATTTCATGGTGGCTTATACTTATGGAGATTCAAAAGACGTAACAAACGGAATTCGTAATTCGATGGAAAGTAACTTCCAGATGAATCAGTCTTTAACTCCTAACGATCCTCAATTGGCAACTTCTAATTTTAACATCAAACACAGAATTGTTTCTAATGTAGGATATGCAGTTAAATTAGCTGATAACAATACATTCTCTGCCAATGTGTATTTTAATGCACAATCAGGAAATCCGTTTTCATGGGGATTTGTTAACTCAACAATCGCAGGAACAGGACAAGCAGCAGGATTGGCTTATATCTTTAAAGATGCAGCAGAAGCTGCTAAATATATTGGGGTAAATAATGCAGGAGTTCCATCTGCAACAGCTGCACAGCAAGTAGCAGACTACGAAGCTTTTATTAATGGAAATGATTACTTAAAAAGCCGAAGAGGAACATTTACTCAAAGAAATGGTGATACAACGCCTTGGAACATTCAGGCTGATTTGAAATTAATGGACGAAATAAAAGTTGACAAAGTAGGTTCATTCCAAATTTCATTCAGCGTGGCAAATATTGGAAACCTGATTAATAAAGATTGGGGAAGAAGTTATTTTGTTCCAAATACATACAATTCAACAGCCAGTATTGGGTTAACAAAATCTGGAAACTTAAGAGGTCTTGCAACTGGAGATCCTACTTATACTTTCCAAAAACCTACATCTGCACCTTATACTATAGATCAATTAGCTTCACGATTCCAAGGACAGCTTGGTGTGAGATACTCGTTCTAAAGATTGTGTTTTATTTTTTTTAATTTCCCCTAGTTTCTATGCCTGGAAACTAGGGGATTTTTATTTAAAGGAAAATTTAAAAACCGTAAAAATTATTCTTTTTTTGTAAAACCTTTTCTTGTCATTTCACCCCAGCCTTTCGTTCCCATTACTTTTTCTTTATAACCTATTAAAGCGGCATAAACCGTTAAAGGATGAAAATAAAAAGGCTCGATAAAAGCGGCTAGTAAAAGTTTGAAAAAATCTCTTTGTTTTGGGTATTTATGATACGTTTGTTCTTCACTGTACAAAGCAATAACCGAAAAGAAAACAGCAAAAGTATATACAAACAATAATAACAGAAGGAAAAAATGCCAATTGAGCAGTCCAAATATGAAAAATACAATAGTAATGACAAGTCCGATAAACTCAATACCAGGAGCCAGAAATTCAAATAAAGTCCAATACGGAATACTCAGCATTCCCAGTAATTTATATTTTGGATTCAGGAACATTTTTTTATGAAAATCTAATGTTTCAATTGTTCCTCTCATCCATCGGCTGCGCTGTTTTTTAAATATTTTAAAATCTTCAGGAGCTTCGGTCCAGCAAAGCGGATCCGGAATGTATCGTACAGAATAAGGCAAATTATTTTCGAGCATATAACGGCGCATTCTTACCACAAGTTCCATATCCTCTCCTACTGTTTTGGTGCTGTAACCGCCTGCAAGCAATGCTATTTCTTTATCAAATGCACCAAAAGCACCGCTTATTAGTAATAATCCATCGAGTCTGCCCCACGCCATTCTTCCCAAAAGAAAAGCTCTTAGATATTCTAAAACCTGAATTCTTGGCAGTAAAAGATCCGGCACATTTACTTCTATCAAACGTCCGTTTTTAATAATACACTGGTTTGCAATTCTCACCACACCGCCGGTTGCAATAATACGCTGTCCGCTGGATTCCAAAAATGGTTTTGCAAGTTTTAGAAGCGAATCTTTATCAAGAATACAATCAACATCAATACAAACAACATACGGATTTTGTGCAATATTAAGTCCGGCATTTAAAGCATCGGCTTTACCTCCATTTTCTTTATCAACTACAATTAATTTTTTGAAAGCAGCATTTCTGGAAACATAAAGTCCTCTGATTTTTTTTGTTTCAATCTGCTGATGAAAAGCAAGTTCTGTAAGAACAAGATCATAAGTATTAATTAAAACCTCCATAGAATTATCTTTGCTTCCATCATTAACAACAATTACTTCATATTGGTTGTAGTTTAGAGAAAGCAGCGATTTTACATTTTCTTCAATAGTAAATCCTTCGTTATAGGCAGGTGCAATCAAGGAAAGTTTAGGAGCAAATTCACTTGTTAGAAGTACATCATAATCTATAAAACTATTCTTTTTTAGATAGCCTCTTAATTCCTTCCCGGAAAGATAAGCCAATATGAGATAAGACGACATAATCAATATCGCATAAGCCAATATTAGAACTAAATATATGTGAGTAAAGATTGTTATTTCGTGATTAAAAAAAGTCATCAGCAATGCTTGTTAAACTGTTAATGTATGCAGAACATTTTGAGCTTCATACTTTATTAATGTATTTGAAGTCCTTTCTGTTAATTGCTCAACATAAAAAAGTTTTTGAGTCAATTTAAGCTCTTTTATAAGCTTTAAACCAAGTGTAACAACTGTAGTATTTTGTGATTCCAGCAAAAGTTCAATACCTTTTGTATCGCCTATATCATGTTTTTTAAAGGCATGAATAATATTAACCTGAGTCCAGTCGTCAATAGGATTTGTATGTTCAGAAAGGTGAACAATTCCTTTTGTTCCTGCCAGTTTAATACAGGCATTTATTGCCGTAATTTGTAAAATTTTATTTCGCGCACGGGAAAAGGTTATGATAAGATCAAAAGCATGATAAACATTCATTTCTGCAAGTTCTGTAATTCCTTTGCACTTTACATCCCATTTTAAACTTTTCAGTTTTTTAAATGAGTCGTTTTTAAGCTCAGAATCTTTGTAAAACTGTTCTAATTTTTTTGCATAAATACCATCATAATTTTTATGAAGATTTATAACCGATTCTGTAATAACTTCTCTAAAAAACTTTTTTTGAGACATTAATACATACTCATTATTCTTTAAAATATCTGAGAAAGAAATATCTTCAAAAACTACAGAAAAAAGCAATTTATCTATAAATGCATCATATTCAATTTTACGTCTTGCTTTTATTATATTTTTATTTCGGCTTTTAATAATTAAAAGGTACAGGAATAACGATGTCAATACAAAAAAGCAGATTGACAAGGTTAAAAAAGGCTCTACCCATGTTCCTCTCTTATAAAATTCCCATAAATCAGTCATCTTAAAATCGTTTCGTGATAATTATCTGAGCATTAAACCTGTTTCTGTATTCACCTGGCAGATATTCTTCGTATTCATACAGAAAAATTGGACGTACAAAAAATGAATCACCAAAACGGTGCTGATACTGCACCCCTGCTCTATAGGCTTTTAGCGGTTGTGTAAAATTACTGTACAAGTATAAATAAGGTACATTTCCATATTGAAGTTCAAATCTCACTACACGCTCTTTTTCTTCGTTAGTATGCTGAAAACTTAAAACATGAGAGAATAACTCGTTTCCGGTATCATAATACGGTCTGTACGCAATTGTATTAGTGCCCATTTTATACGAAATCTGTCCGGTCAGCAATGTTACATCATCAGTTTCAAAATGCATAAATCTGGCTCCTAAAGCATAATCAAATCTTTTTTGAGGTCTAAAATAATATTCGGCACCAACTTTTGCCACAGGAAATATCGTTTCGCCGGTTGAAACACCTGCATTGACATACAAATAATCTTTTTTTGAAAAAGTCTGATAATAATCTGCTTCAAACAATGCCTGAGTATCATTTTCTATATGCCCGATATTAGCACGCCCCACAAGAGCTGATTTACTAAACTTATGCGCATATTCGACGTAACCATAATGCATTGGCGCCTGTCCCGGATTTGATGTAGAAATATTTAAATAAGAAGCCGAAACCGCATTTTTTGTCTTACGGCCAATAAGCGTTCGGATTCCTTTAAAAGCCTGAGTGCTGTTTTCGTTAACCGATGCTTTTTCTATAATTTCCAGTGCCTCTTTGTCTCTGCCGAGTTTTTCAAGGCAGGTCACTTTTATTTTTAAAACATCAATATTATCAGGATCTGTTACCAGATATCGATCGCAGTACGAAATACATTTTTCAAAATCTTCTGTCCAATAATACACATTGATAATCGCCAGCAAAGCATCAGGATTAGGATTAACCCTGTCTGTCATTGGAGATAAGGCTTGTATTGCTGTTTTATATTCTTTTTTCCAGCTGTATACACGTCCTGCAAAAGTTTTTATATCTTCATTTTCAGGATATTTTTTAAGTAAAGGATCAATTAATGACAATGCTTTATCATAACTGCCTTTCTCTGCTTCACTTCTTGCATTTGCCAGAGTTTCATCAATATTAATTTCCTGTCCTGCCGCAGTAATAGAAATAAAGAACAGGATAATCGAATAGTATATAAATCTCATTAAACACGTGTTTTTAGTAATTTATTAATTCTCACCAAAAGTACGGCCGGACTTATAGGTTTTGCTATAAATTCATTTGCACCTATGTCAAAAGAATCAAGCTCTGTCTGTTCAACTCCCGAAGAAGTAAGTATAATTACAGGAATATCTGAATTTAGGGTCTGCCTAACATACTGCGTAATTTCCATTCCGCTTATGCCCGGCATATTTATGTCTGTAAGGATTAAATCGCAGCCATTATTTTTAATAGCTTCCAGTGCGTCTTTACCATCAGAAAACTGGTCAACTGTAAATCCTTTAGACTCTAAGAAAAAGGATAACGATTTGCGCAGGATATCATTATCTTCGGCTAAAATTATTCTCATGGCTCAAAATTTGTCTTTGGGGTAATCTTTATCTTGCAAAATCAAGAAACTAACGTAAAGCTAAAATTTATTTCGCTCTTATCATAGCTCTTTTAAATATTTAACTACTTCAATTATACCGCAATGAAAGATCTCTGCCTTGTCTGCGGCTTCACTTGAAAATTTTTCGTTTCTGGCTTCTTCTTCAATAACAGCCAAACAATTACTAAGATCATTAAGCATAAACATATCCATGCTGGATCTCATATTATGCGCTAAATTCTTTACTTTAAGATAATCATTGTTTTTAAATGCTTCTTCGAGTAAAGCCTCTTCTGCAGGGATTTTTTCGATAAAAAGATTAATCATATCCTTTCTAAAACCTAAATCACCACAAGCCATTTCATCGATAAAAGATAGATTTACCCTTCTTTTTCGTGTAAGCTTATAATCTGGATTCAGCACCGTTTTTATGGTTTCTAAAAGTACGGGCTGTTTAAAAGGTTTTGGCACATAACCATCCATTCCTACATTATAGCATCGTTCTTGTTCGCCCATAAGCGAATGTGCCGTCATTGCAATAATCGGAATGGTTGAGTTCATTTCATTTCTAATATATTCAGTAGTCTGATACCCGTCTTTAATTGGCATTTGAAGATCCATCAAAACCAAATCATATTCATTTTTTAATAAAAGTTCGATTCCTTCTTCACCATTTTCTGCAATATTTAGTTCAAAACCAAAATTCTGCATAACACTTTTTACCAGTTTTTGGTTCAAAACATTGTCTTCACAAAGCAGTATTTTAAGTTTCCCCAGACTTTCTCCTGTCAATTCTTCAATTGTTTCTTCAGTATCATCTGATTTCTTATAATTAATAACAAAGAAAAATTCTGAACCTTTATTCTGTTCGCTTTTTACATTAATTTCGGCATTCTGCAGTTCAATTAACTGCTTTACAATATTAAGACCAAGACCGGTTCCTCCAAATTTTCTTGTTGTACTGTCTTCTGCCTGAGTAAAACGTTCAAAAATCGTTTTAAGTTTTTTGGGAGGAATTCCAATTCCGGTATCTTTAACTGAGAATTTAAGAGTATAATGATTTTCTGTTTCTTCAATCATTTTTACAGAAACAGTTACCTCTCCTTCATGAGTAAACTTAAGTGCATTACCAATTAAATTAACCAATATCTGGTTTAATCTTCCTTCATCTCCAATAACCATTTCCGGCATATCGGCATCAAGAAAAAGATTGAATTCAACCTCTTTAGGAACTTTTATTTTAAGTAAATTATAAACATGTTTTAAGGTATTTTTTAAATTGAAAGGCACAGCTTCAATTGTCAGATTACCCGATTCCATTTTAGACAAATCCAAAATATCATTCACAATCAAAAGCAGGTTTTCTCCAGCTATCTGCACACTGTTTATATAATCTCGCTGCACAGCATTAAGTTTTGTCTGCGCAAGCAGATCTGTAAAACCTATAATTGCATTTAACGGCGTTCTGATTTCATGACTCATATTGGCAAGAAAACTATCTTTTGCCAATACGGCTCTTTCTGCAATTTTTTTCTGTGCATCAAGCTGAACGTTCTTTGTTCCAAGTTCCAGCTGGCTGATTACGTGTTTTGCAACAATTCTAAGTGCATTTCGCTGATCTTCGTTTAATTCTTTGGTAACATGGTCAACAGCACACAAAGTACCAATGTTATAACCGTCTGGTGTTGTTAAAGGAACACCAGCATAAAATCTCACATTAAAACCTCCCCTTACGTTAGGATCGTCTTTAAACCTGTCATTTTTAAATGTATCATTTATTTCAACCATTTTTGATTCCAAAATGGTATATCGGCAGAAAGAAATTTCACGAGGCACTTCAGAAATTCCAATTCCAATTTCAGATTTAAACCACTGCCTGCTTTCGTCTATAAATGAAATATGCGCTATTGGCACACCGCATATATACGAAACTAGTTTGGTAGCATCGTCAAAAGCATTGTCAGGAAGCGTGTCTAGTATATTGTAACGTTTTAAAGCTGCTAAACGTTCTAGTTCGTTGGATGGTATTGGTAATTCTGGAGTTTTCATTGTAACTAGTGGTAAAATGCATAAATATAAAAATAATTTGAGATAAAACGGGATTAAAAAATTTTATGACTCACGGTGTTAATTTGACAGAGAAAACCAAAGACCTAAAATTAATAAACAACTGTGTTCTTAAATTAAAACGAAAACAATAATTTTTCCTTGCATTATTTCTAAAACCAATCCGTTTTTACAGACTCAATAACCTCTATTTTTTCTACTTTTGTTGTAATCTCTGCGTATTAATGTGTTTTCATTAAATTCTCAGTCAATATTATCTCCTAATTCTGTGTTGAAAAATGATCATTAAGAAAAAAAACACGTGGTTTAAAATGCTCTTTGAATGGAGAGGTTCTGTTTTACCGCAGCTTTTACCAAGACTTTTATTACTGCTTTTATTTTCGTTTTCAATCGTGTATTTCAAGCCGTTTCTTATAGAAAAAAATCTACATATTAATCCGGCGGTTTTTACTTTATTTGGAATTGCGCTTGCTATTTTCCTGGGTTTTAGGAACAATGTAAGTTATGATCGTTTTTGGGAAGGAAGAAAACTTTGGGGAGCTCTCCTTAATGATACACGTTCACTTGCCCGTCAAAGCATCACGCTTGTAGAAGACAAAGAATACGACACAAAACGTGACAATTTTATCAATCTTCTTACGGCATTTGTTTACAGCCTCAAACACCAGCTTAGACATACAAATCCGGATTATGATTTAGACCGTCTGCTTCCAAAAGAAACAGCAGAACAACTAAAAATTGCACATTACAAACCTATTGTGCTTTTGAGAGAATTGGGAATTTGGGTAAAAAATGCCAAAGCAGAAGGAAAAATTGACAGCATGGCACAATTGGCTTTTGAAGAAAATTTAAACAAACTTTCGGATATTGTGGGCGGATGCGAAAGAATTGCAAGTACTCCAATTCCTTATACTTACAGTGTTTTACTTCACCGAACAGTTTATATTTATTGTTTCATGCTTCCGTTTGGTTTTGTCGAAACAATGGGCTGGATTACACCATTTGTTATTGTATTTATTGCTTACACTTTTGTAGCGCTTGAAGCCATTGCCGACGAACTCGAAGATCCCTTTGGGTTACAGCCAAATGATCTCGCTCTTGATGCCATGTCGCAAATGATCGAGAATACACTTTTAGAATTAAACAATAAAAAAATGCTTCCTGTTAAAAAACCAAAGGACTATTTTATTACTTAAATTTTATAATCAAAATTAAAAAACCAGCCAATAAAATCTATGACTGGTTTATATGATTCTATTATAAAATTTGTCAATACATTTTTAGACTAGACAATAAATATTGCACAAGCGGGAAGTTCGCGCCAGCGAGGGGATTAAAGGGATCAACTTAATTGCATCTCCAAATTTTAAATTAAAGTTTTTAAAATCCCCTTTTCCTAATCTATTTACCAGGAAATCCTATTCCAGCTTTATTCCATATTTTTTCATCTAACAAAACACCATTTTTATCATATTTTCTAATCTCAGTTTTAGCAGGAGTTTCAATTGTTATTTTTTTTTCACCATTTGCTGTAATCGTTACTACTTCAATAGTGTCTCCACAATAATAAACATCACTATCGGTAATTAGATTATCAGTTGAATCGTACATAGTAGCTTTATATATAAATCCATCTCTAACCAGGTATTTAGTTGTAAATATTTCACCACGCTTTATAAACTTTTCATCAAGTTTTCCGTCAATTTTGCCAGCCTTATTTACTGAAAATTTTGTAAAAAAATCATCGTATTTAATTATATAATTCCCTTCTTTTAATATTGTGTCTCGGGCAAGATCATAGCGGTTTTTATATTTAGTGGCTAGAACAGAAAATTTAAAAGTTACTGAATTAGGTCTAACTTGAAAATTCTCTTTATTTAGAGGTAAATAGTCAATATTTTTTTCTTGAGATAAAACGAACTGTTGTGTTAAAAGCACAAATGCAACTATAAATTTCATATTTTTTAGTCTAATTTATTTTGTAAAATATGTTGCTATATTTTGCTGAATTGTTGTTAATTCTGTATAGTAACAAGATAAATTTTAGATAGTCCTTTTTACCCAGATAGCGCCAGCAGGGATTTAAAATAGCAATTATTTTTTGTTTCTGAGATCTATCCTTTTTGTAAAATTTGTTTTATAATATTTTTCTATTTGTTGTCGATTCATTTCTTTGATGGTGTCAAATACATCAATATAGATTTGTTCATCACTATTAAATCTTGTTTCAATAAACATTGGCATTCCTAAATTTCTATTATCATAGAAGTAGATATTAAATCTTTTATTTTCGTCTGCTTTATACAAACTATCAATTATTTTTTTATTTATGGGAACATTAAGAGTTTCTGATAAAAATTTAAATTGTTCGCTATAATCATTATAATCAAGTTCACTAAAATTAAATTTACAATGTAATTTCTCTTCGATAAATTGATGTCTTTTATAATAGTAGAAAGTCCTGCTAAAAAAGGGGAAAATACTCGCCCTATATTTAAGCTGTAGATTATTAAAAGATTCTAAATATTCATTATAATAAATATGACTCAATTCTAAGCCAGTAGTATTATAAGATAAGTAACTAATATTTCCGCTATTTCCATCGTCAAATGAATTTAGTCGAATCATTTTCAATCTATTGTTTTTAATTTCAATTTTATAAGGGATATATACGTTGATGACCTTTTCCCAGTCTTCATTTATATCTACACGAAACTTTATTGGAACATTAGTTGCTCTTTCTTCTTTTATTGTAATTGGTTTTTTAAAATAATTCCACATTATTACAATTAAAAAGCAAATTATAATAGCGATTAAAGTCTTTTTGTACTTTTTCATAATCTACCAATTAATTTTTTTGTTCACATAAAAAAACTTACCATCTTTTCTCATTATTTTAAATTTAATAGAATCATTAATTTTTTTAAAATCATTAATGATTTCTATATTGTTTTTTCTAAACTCATCATATCTTATTAATTTTATTGTGTCATTATTCTTTAGATTATCTACTGATTTATTAATGTTATATTTTTGAAGCAATTTCAGTGCATCTTTTCTTGAAATCAAATGATTTCGCTCTTTTAATACTATAGTAATTGAGTCATCTGATAACTCATTAAAATCTAATTGCCTAATTGGCTTTGTTTTACTTTCTTTATTGTAAACTTCATAATCAAAGTAATCCTTATCTAAAATTTTATTATTTACAATATAGATCCAGGTTATGTATTTAATAGATGATTTTATTTTGATTTCAAATTCGATTGGAATACTCATTCTAATACTGTCTTTTTTGGTATTACGATCCAAATAATTATCTTCAAATGTTACAATTTCATTAGAACTAACTTGTGTTACTTCTATTGGAGATTTTGCCTCACAGGCAACTAAAAGCATAAATGCTAAAACATATAATTTATTTTTCATTGCTATTTCTGTTAATTATTTATAAAAATAGTTTCAACATTTTCTATGGACTGATTGGTATCCTTATTTTGAATTGTATAATAAAATACAGTATAAATTAAGCTTTGATGATATTCAAAATTATCAACCGATTTTCTGTATTCTAAAAGATCATTTTCTATGTCTTTTATAGTCTTGTATTTTCCAAGTAACAATTTATTTATTGCATTTTGGGTCACTTTTATAAATTGGTAATCTCCATATTTCTCTCTATTAAAATCTTCAGAACTTACTAAACGATAGATACCATTAATCCCATTGTCTTTTGCTTTTTCAACATCATGTACCACAATATTATCCCAAACTTCTTCAATCGGTTTACTTATACTTGGATAAACCACCGCATTCAAAAAGTCTAAAAGGAACAAACATTCTGGTAAGAGTCTCCATTTTTCCATCCATTCCAAATTTGATTATATCTATACTGTTTATGATGAAGTTCAATTTTTCGGCATTTTTTAATATTGCATTACGTATCCCAACCTGTTTAAAATAATCCAATTGGCTTACTTATTCTTGTGTTTTTTTACCAATTGATTTTTTTATCTAGAAAGAAAAAATACTTTTCTCCTCGAGTCACCTTAAAGCTTATTGAATCTGCAGTTTTATTAAATTGATTAATAATTGACTTATTTTCAATTCTAAATTTGTCATAAGTTGTCAATTCAATAACTGAATTCGATTTTAGATCATCTAAAGATTTATTATTAGTATACTTTGCTATTAATTTCGACGCTTCTAATCTGGAAACCAGACAGTTATTTACTTTTACTAAGACCATAATTTTTTTATTATTTGATAAAGAATTAGATTCTAGCTGATACATTCTTTTTAGTTTATTTTCGTTAATATAGAAATCATAATCATAAAAATCTTTATCAAGAATTTTGTTATCAATACTAACATTCCAAGTAATGTATTTAACTTTTGATGAATTGATTAGTATTTCAAATTCTATAGGAATGCTGATTCGAAAACTATCTTTTGCAATCTTACGATCGCGATAATTATCTTCTAAGGTTACTATTTCTTTAGAAGGAATTTGTTTAATACTAATAGGGTCGCTTTTACAAGAGAATAGCATTAAAAATAAAAGAAGACATGAATATTTCATAAATGTTTATGTGTTAGTTTATAAAAATAGCATCGATGTATGTTATTAATCTATCTGTTTTTTCCTCTGTTTTTGAATAATGAAGGATGGTATAAATCAAACTTTCTTCATATTCATAATGTTCCATCGTTTCTCTTTTTTCTCTTTGTAAAACTTGCCAATTATCTAAAGATTTGATTTCTCCAGTAAGGATTTTATTTAGTATTTCTTCATTTACTTTGGTACATTCATAATTTCCATATCTTTCTTCATTAAATAACCTTCCTTTGGCTAGTTCATAAATTCCTCTAAGTCCATTATCCTTTGCTTTTTCAACATCATATACTACAATATTATCCCAAACTTCTTCAATAGGTTTGCTAATACTTGGATAAACCACCGCATTCAAAAAGTCTAAAGGAACAAACATTGTGGTTAGAGTTTCCATTTTTCCATCCATACCAAATTTGATTGTATCTATACTGTTTATGATGAAGTTCAACTTTTCAGCATTTTTTAATAATGCATTACGAACCCCAACCTGTTTAAAATAATCCAATTGGCTTATACCTTTAGTAGTTATAAGTTTTTCTTCTTTTTTATAACCAAAATTGGCTGCTTGGGTAATTTCATACAATTCACCGCCATTATCAAATACAGGTTTAGTATAAATTCTACGACTGTATTCTAACTTACCCATATTATTTACAAGATGTCCTTTTTTAAGTTGTTTTATGGCAATAGAATATCTAAGTTTATCACTATACTTAACCATTTCCTCTCGCAATTCGAACATCGCATTGTTTTTTATATTCTCACAAATCTTGTCCATTACATTTTCAAGTTCTTTTGTTGGCTCTTCTGTAGCTACTATCCCTGCTGAAAATACTATTATCTCTCCATCTGCTGACCTGATTTCTGGAAAACCATAACCTTCATAAGCTGGCTTTATAAACAAAGTGGTTTTAGAAGGATATACATCGAGTATATTGTTTTTAGATTTCCAGTAGGTATTATGATATTTCCAAGTCCAATAAAACTCAAGACAGCCATTAATACTTCCTTTTTGATCTTCTTTAATATCAATATGCCATTTTGGGTTTAAATACAGCTCTATTGTTATTCTGTGCTGTCCGTTTACTTCTCTAACCATAACAGTTTTGTAAACCCTTTTCCCATCAAATTCGGCATCATCAAAAATCGTCAGATCATTAAAAGGATTGTCTTTGTCCCAAAGCTGAAACGTAATACTTGTTCCAACAGGTATACGTTCGCTTACGTTTAATTGAAAATACACCGTTTCTTCTAAATAGGCTTTAGGCCAATTAGAATCTTGTTCTGGTATGTTTCTTATTCCTTCATAATCTGGACTCCACCAGCCTGAAAAAGCTTTTTGAGGTTCTTCTTTAATAGGTCTGGCTTCTGGTTCTCCATAAGTATATTCTCGCGCATAATAATTGATAGGCCCGTTTGAATTTATTTCTATTTCATTGGCAAATTCTCTAGATACTCCTCTGGTAATATAAGTGGCATTTCCACCAACATATCTGGTTTTGGTCATAACTTTTAGTGTTAAATGTTATTGGGTTAATTTTGTCTCGTATCTTCAGAACTATTGTTTTTTATAGTTTTATCAGAATGAAATTCATGTCCATTTTCACTTTGAGCTGTACTTTTTCCGGCAACAGTATAATTTTTATCTTTTTTGATATCTGAATTTAAATCTCCCACTATATGTTCATCATGATTGCCGCCAACAAAAAAGGTACTGCTGCCTATAACTTGAGTATCCATAATCCCTCCAACCTGTAGAGTTTTATTTATACCCGCAGTTTCGAGAATATTAGTTCCCGCTTTTACTGTAATACTTTCCGTTGCCTCAAAAACAATATTTTTTGCTCTAACGGTAAAAGTTTCCGGCGTTGTGGCATTTATGTTTTTGTTCTCTTCGTCTAGATGAATTTCATTTCCGCTTGGGTCAGAAAGCCAGATTCCAACTTTTTCAACAAATTTTAGTAACATCCCGAAACGGAGTTTCCAGCCTTTAATACTGTTTTTGCTGTCAAAAAACTCAGGTTTTGCCTGTCCGTTGTAGTGTGAACCGGATACATAAGGAAAGTCAATATTGCCGTTTTCAAAACTTACCAATACTTCGTCTCCAATTTCTGGTCTCCAGTACATTCCTCTTGAAGAACCGGAATAATACTGCATCACACGAATCCATTCGGTTTTTGTGCTTCCTGTTCCCCAGTAAAAGCTGACCTTTACACGTCCTAAACTTTCGGGATCGTTGTTGTCTATTACAATAGCAGGCTGATTTTCTGCTTTTGCAAAAATTTCTATATTGGTATAATACGGTGCCGAAACATCGGCAGGAATGGCTTTGAACTCACAGGTGTAATTACCGTGAACTTCAGAATGGTGTATAACTTCTACGGCTACAAGTTCATGTTCGACAGTTTCGTTTTGGATAATAAAAATCTGCCCCACACCTATTGGCAGATACGAAACACCTGTATAAAAAACACTGTTTGCATCTCTGCCCGCCGTTTGCAGTTTTACCATTTCTTCTATTTGAGATGCATTTTTTACCTGATTGGTAAAAGCCGCAACAAACAAATTGGGCTGAGCGACCGATGCCTGCCTGTCTAAAGCTGTTCTGGAAAAACCGTCACCGCTTCCCTGATTTGTTTTGGGCTGAGAACTGACAATTTGTTTTGCATTATTATAATCATAAGCTCCAAAAGCTGTTTTATGTGATGCCAAGTGAGTCTGAATACCAAATTTATGCAGTGAAGCACCATTGATAAGTTTGACCTTACTGTTTTTGAGCTGTCCAAACTGCATGCGCATTCCGTCAAAATACAGCCATTGTCCGTAACAGGCCGAAAGTCGTTTCAGGAAGTTAAAACTTGTTTCGTTGTACTGTGCTTTGTAATCAAAAATTGTGGTGAAAGTAGGCGCTATTGCCTCTCTGTTATAAAATTCGCCGGCAGTTTCATTGGCAAAAATATCAAGTGCAATTTCCTGCAGGTTACGGTCTAAAAATGTTCGGGCTTTTTTTAAATCATCAAGCAGAATAGTATGGCTTATTCCTTTTACATAAAGTCCTCCCGGACTTCCGCCGACATCATAAGATTCAAGGTTTGTAATAATTCCTTTTGCCATTAACTGGATTCCGGTAAGGCTTTTAAAAGTAAAAATAACTTCCCGCCCCTGATATCTGCGAATTGCAGCGGCTTGTTTTAGCGGATCAATAACTGCTTCTGCCGCATGCTGCCAGACAAAAGAAAAATAATGGTGATCCATCATTTTTTGGGTGATCTCTAAGTCATAATAAACAACATTTTTGCTAAAGTCATCGATAGTTATTTTTACCTGATCTGAAAATCTTGCCATAAGAACATGTTTTTTAGTAATTAATATACTTGTAAACATATCTTTACAAATTTTCAGAAACAGCCGCTAAAAGGTATTATTATAACAGAATAAGGTAAATTTTAATGAAGGCTTATTAAATCAAAAAAGGCTGTCTAAATTGACAGCCTTTTGTTTTATATTATTTGTTTTGTTGTTAATTATCACCTCCATTCATAAAAGTCATTAAAAGCGTATAAGCATTTTTGATTACAATTTTTGAGGATTTATCTATTAAAGATGATTTAATCTGTCGGTATCCGTTACTGGAACTTCCTGTTTCAACCGGAATCATTTTATATTTTTGGTTTTCAGTATTTGAAAAAACATAAAACTTATTCTGCCATTTTACAATCGCATCTTCGGGAACTGTAAGCGCTTTTTCGTTTTCAAATTCAGCTTCGGCATTAATAAATAAACCGGGAATTAATGCATTGTTGTATGTGTTTAATTTACAGACAACTTCGGCTGCACGGTCTCCGTTAAGACTTTGATTAATGTAAGCAATTTTTGCGGCATATTTTTTTGAAGGATCGGCATTGGTAAAAACAGAAACAGTCTGCCCAACAGAAAGCAGATGAACATCTTTTTCAAAAGCATTCATAACCAAAACTACATCGCTGGTTTCCATTAATTCAAAAAGCATATCAGTAGGAGAAATATATTTTCCAACGTTTACATTTACTTTAGAAACCAAACCGTTTATAGGCGAAAGAACCGAAACCGTTTTACTGATATTAGAAGCTGATAATGTTTTTACATTAATGCCTGACAAAGAAAGTTTTTGTGCCAGCGATGCCATATAAATGCGCTGTGTCTGCATTTCTGCAGCAGTTTGTTCAAACAATTTATCGCTGCTTGCTTTTTTTGCGTTCAGTTCTTTTTGTCTGTTATATTCACTTTGAGACAGCTGGTATTTTTCTTTTGCAGTTAAATAATCCTGTTGCAGCTGAATGTACTGCATATCTTCGACTACAGCCAATAACTGTCCTTTTCTAACATGCATTCCCGCCATTAAATCGGTTTTTTTGATGTAACCGCCTAACGGAATACTTACGCTCACAACGCTTTTGGGAGGCACCGTAACAGTTCCCTGCAGTTCTAAAATTCCTTTTACATTTTTCTCCTCAGGATTTCCTGTTGCCAATCCGGCGTTTTTTACCTGCGAATCGCTTAATTCAATTGTGTTTTCCTGTTTTTGTACTTCAGTTTTTTGTTCTTCTTTTTTATCGCTTTTGCATGATATCATCAAAACAAGACATAAAACAGCTGTTATATAAGTTTTCATTTTTATAAATTTTGAAGAGTTTGAAGAGTATTAACCGCTTTATTATAGCTGTTAACCATGTCTAAATATTCGTTTTTTATCGTTACAGCCTGATTGATAACCATTACCCATTGCAGATAATCAATATCTCCATTTTCAAGCTGGCTGTTTGCCGCATCAATAATAATCGAAGCGTTTTTGAGACCGTCATTTTCATAATACAGCAGACTTTCTTTGTATTTCTCAATCTCGCTTACGGCATTACTAATTTCTGCTTTGGTTTCAATTTTAATAGTTTCTGCCTGCGCTTTGTAATTTTCGTATTCGATCTTTGATGCTTTGTTTCGTGCTGACTGACTGGAAAAAAACAACGGAATCGAAAGTCCGACATTTACATAATTAAACCTGTGGCTGCTGTCGTAATACACATCCTGACCGGCCGAATTGGTCTGAGTGCCTATAATACTTAAATTATTATAACCCAAAGTAATATCAGGCATCATTTTAGCTTGTTCTGATCTCCATTTCCATTTTGCGGCTTCGGCTTCATGATTCGAAAGCTGTACCTGTGGAAGTGAAGCAACATCTGATTTTTCATTTACCGAAAAATTAAAATCATTTTTAATTTTATTCGACGCAGGTTCATAAACTGTGCTGTCCTGAAGAACGGCATTAAACGAATTCAGTGTTATTGCCAGATCTTTATTAATCATTGTAAGCTGATTTGAATAAAACTGTCTTGCCGACTGCGAAGCGGTTTTTTCTAAAACATTCGTTTCTCCTACTTTATAGCGAAGCGATGCTTTTTGTTCCATTAATCGATAAATAGAATCGGCATAAGTCAATAAATCTTTTTTGCTTTTCAGCCAGATATAATCGTAAAACAAGTTTCTTACATTTGATTTAATCTGTTGAGAAGTCAATTGAGACTGCGCTTTTGCCGAATTATAATTTTCCTTTAAAGCCTTTTTTTGATGTGCATAAACGGTAGGAAAAGCAAAAGTCTGGCTTACGCCGAAACGTGTATCATTTACGCCGCTGTTAAACTGTCCGTAATCTGCATCGACAACGGTTTTTGGAATATCAAAAGCCGATTTTTGAAGCTGCTCTTTTGATTTTTCATTCAATTGTGCGGCCTTGATTCTTTTATTATACTGAATCGCTTTTGACAACGATTCTTCAAGCGAAATTGGCTTTTGCTGTGATTGAACCGAAGCTGTAACCAATAAACCAATTAACAATAAAGTCAGTTTATCTATTGTATGTTTTTTCATTTTTTTAGAAAATACTTTAGTGTGAAACGTCATTAAATAAATAGACGGAAGAACAAACAGCGTAAGAAGTGTTGCTGTAATAAGTCCGCCAATTACAACTGTTGCCAGCGGACGCTGTACTTCTGCTCCCGCTCCGTTGCTTAAAGCCATTGGAAGAAATCCTAAAGATGCCACAGCAGCCGTCATTAATACAGGTCGAAGTCGGTTTTTGGTTCCGATAATAATAATTTGAAAAGGATCTGAAACTTCACCTTGTTTTTGAATTCGGTTAAACTCTGATATCAAAACAATTCCGTTTAAAACCGCTACTCCAAAAAGGGCTATAAAACCAACTCCAGCCGAAATACTAAAAGGCATATCGCGCAAAGCCAGTCCAAAAACGCCTCCAATTGCGGATAAAGGAATTGCGGTAAAAATGATTAAACCTTCTTTAAACGATCTAAAAGCAAAATACAATAATGCCAAAATCATAAATAAAGCGGCAGGAACAGCAACACCAAGTCTTGATTTTGCCTGCTGTAAGTTTTCGAACGTTCCGCCATACGTAATATAATAACCCGGATCAAATTTGATCTGCGTTTCGACTTTTTTCTGTAATTCTTCTACAATAGACTGAACGTCGCGTCCGCGGACATTAAAACCAACGATAATTCTGCGTTTAGCATCTTCACGCTGTATTTGGTTTGGTCCTTCGACTTCTTTTACAGAAGCCACCTGATAAAGCGGAATCTGCATTCCGGATGGTGTGGCAATTAATAAATTACGAACATCCGAAATATCTTTTCTGCCGCTGTCTTCAACCCTAACGACCATATCAAATCGTTTTTCACCTTCATAAATACTTCCGGCTGCAGCTCCGGCAAAAGCTGCGTTTACGGTTTTATTTATATCAGATACATAAATCCCGTATTTTGCCATTTCTGCCCATTCGTAATCAATTACAATTTGAGGCATTCCGGTTACTTTTTCAACATACAAATCTGTCGCTCCCGAAACGGTTTTGCTTATAGCTCCCAGTTTCTCAGCATATTCCGCAAGTTTATTTAAATCTTCGCCGTAAATCTTGCATACCAAATCTTGTTTGGCTCCCGTCATTAATTCGTTAAAACGCATTTGAACCGGAAACTGAAAACCAGTTGTAACTCCCGGAGCAATCTGCTTTACCGTTTCGGTCATTTTATCAGCCATTTCAGGGAAAGATGATGCACTTGTCCATTCTGATTTATCTTTCAGAACAATAATCATATCGCCGCCTTCAATTGGCATTGGGTCGGTTGGAATTTCGGCACTTCCAATTCTCGAAACTACTTTTTCGACTTCTGGATATTTATTTTTTAGTTCAGTTGATATTTTCTGGATGGTTTCTGTTGTGGTCGAAAGATTGGTTCCCAGCAGTAATCTGGTTTCTACTGCAAAATCGCCTTCTTCTAACTGCGGGATAAACTCTCCTCCCATTCTGGCAAACAATATCAAAGCAATTCCAAATAAAACAAAGGCAGAAACTACAATTGCTTTTCTAATATTAAGTGCTTTCGAAAGCCAGTTTTCATAATAGATTTCCAGTTTTGCCATAATCCTGTCGGAGAAATTTGGTTTATGACTTATTTTTTTACTGATGAATAAAGAACTTACCATTGGCACATAAGTCAAGGATAGTATAAAAGCACCCAAAATAGCAAAAGCAACTGTCTGTGCCATTGGTTTGAACATTTTCCCTTCAATGCCTTCTAATGATAATATTGGAAGATATACGATCAGGATAATAATCTGTCCAAAAACAGCCGCGTTCATCATTCGCCCTGCCGATCCGGTAACTTCTTTATCCATTTCTTCCTGCGAAACAGAATCGACGTTTTTATACTTTTTGGCGCTGTGCATATGATGCAGAATGGCTTCGACAATAATTACGGCTCCATCTACAATTAAACCAAAATCGAGCGCGCCAAGACTCATTAAATTACCGCTTACGCCAAAAGTATTCATCATAATAATGGCAAATAACATCGCTAACGGAATTACAGATGCAACAATAAATCCGGCTCTTAAATTTCCGAGAAAAAGCACCAGAACTAAAACTACAATCAATGCACCTTCGATTAGATTTTTTTCTACAGTACCAATCGCATTATCTACCATTTTGGTACGATCCAGAAAGGGTTCTATTTTTAAACCTTCCGGCAGGATTTTTTCTATTTCTGTAACACGTTTTTTTACGGTTGCAATAACATTATTGGCATTTTCGCCTTTTAACATCATGACAATTCCTCCTACTGATTCTCCAAAATCATCGGTTGTTAAAGCGCCGTAACGTATAGCCGAAGACATTTTTACTTCGGCAACATCTTTTATTAAAATAGGTGTTCGGGCCTGCGTATTTTTTACAATGATATTCTGAATATCTTTAATGTTTCGGGTAAGCCCCACACTTCGGATATATAATACAGTAGGGCCTTTTTCAATATAAGCACCGCCTGTGTTTTCGTTATTACTGCTCAATGCGGTAAAAACTTCTTTTATAGTCAGGTTTTGTGCTTTTAACCGGGCTGGATTTACTGCAATTTCATATTGTTTCAATTTTCCCCCAAAAGTGGCTACATCAGCAATTCCGGGCGTTCCTAAAAGCTGTCTGCGAATAGTCCAGTCCTGGATTGTTCGTAAATCTTCAAGCGAATATTTTTTCTCAAAACCGGGCTGAGGCTTTAAAACATACTGATAGATTTCACCTAGACCTGTTGTTGCAGGCGCCATTTCGGGTAAACTGGCATTTTCGGGAATTTCTACTTTCTGCAAACGTTCTGTAACCTGCTGGCGCGCCCAATACACATCGGTATCATCTGAGAAAACAATGGTAACAAGCGAAAGCCCGAAACGCGAAATACTGCGGCTTTCTTTTAACTGCGGTATATTGCTTATAGCTTGTTCTATCGGGAAAGTTATAAGACGTTCAACATCTTCTGCACCCAGTGACGGAGCGGTTGTAATAATCTGAACCTGATTGTTGGTGATGTCAGGAACGGCATCAATTGGTAAACGGGTTACTTCAAACACGCCGTAGATAATCCACAGCAGTGTAAAGATCCCAATTACCAGTTTATTTTTAACTGAGAACTGAATGATTTTATTAAGCATAATGTATTAAATTTTTAGAAATAAATACAATGCCGTTAAAACATAAAAATGCCTTAACCGCAAAGAGAATTCTTTAAAAAATAATTATGCTAAAGGTGGTCTGAACACGCCGAATAAAGCGGGATTCGAATGTAAATTTGAAGTGTATGGTATAATACGGTATTCTGAAAATCCGGAATTAAAAGGAAAGCAGATTACCGGTTTTTCTACAGGAACAAAAACAAGCTGTAATGAGTGTCCCGAAATATTCTTGAAAGGAAGCTGCATATCGCGGTCAGCATCATTGTCATTTTCATCTTCGCCCCAATAATGCATTTCCAGAAAATCAATGAAACTTAAGTTTCTTTTTTGCTGGTGCTCTTGAAAATGCTCAATTAATACCGGCAGTTTATAAAACTGCTGAAAAATGCCAATGTTTGACATTATAATAAAAACAAATATGTAAGCTATTTTTCGCGGCACAACGCAAATTTACTTTATGAAACAAAATAAACCTAACTTAAATTATTATATTTTGATAAAGAAACTGTTTTTGGGCATTCTTGTATTAAATAAAAGGAACAAAAATCACGTACTATTACTTGGTTTCAAGTCAATTCATTTTTTTAATTTCACTTGAAAAAAATATTCATTCTATGCCTTGGACTATTCTTGAAAAACTATGGAAACGTTCTATACAGCCAGTAAAAATTACTGCTGCCGAGACTTCTCAAACCTGGGATCTGGAAATTAAGACTTTATATGAGCTGGGGATAAGCATGGAAGATACTCTGCAGTTTTTATATTTTGAAAAACCTGATTTTGAAACTTTTAAAACATGGATTACCAGCAGGCAAAAGAAAGCAACCTTAGTTGATGAAGACTGCATAGAGGATGTTCTTTCTGAAAAAGATCTTCAATTTTGGAATGAAAACGGTTATGTAATCGTAAAAAATGCTGTTTCAAAAAGCGACTGCGAAGCGGCTCAAAAGGCTATTTGGGAATACTTGGAAATGGAACCTGATAATAACGAAACCTGGTATAAGAGACATCCGGATCAAAAAGGTTTAATGCTTAATTTTTCTGATCATGAAACTTTAAATAAAAACCGATTTTCTCCCAAAATAAAAAAAGCGTATGAACAGCTTTACAATTCAAAGAATATTTACAAAACTATTGACAAAGTAAGTTTTAATCCGCCTGAAAATGAAAGTTTTAGTTTTTTAGGAAGCGGACTTCATTGGGATACGAGTTTAAAACAGCCTATTGTTTTTGGACTTCAGGGACTGCTTTATCTTACGGACTGCGGTCCGGATGACGGTGCTTTTCATTGTGTGCCTGGCTTTCATACTAAAATAAATGACTGGCTGAATAATCTGGAACCAAATGAAGATCCGAGACAGAAAGCTCTTCTAACACTAAAACCGGAACCTATAATTGGCAATACTGGCGATTTTATAATCTGGGATAGTACTTTACCGCATTGTGCAACACCAAATAAAGGCAAGAACCCCAGAATGGTACAGTATCTTACTTATTTACCCGGCAATTATGATGCTTCGGGAGAATGGATATAATTACAAAAGGGTTTCTTCCGGGTCACACGGAAAATAAATTTTTATTTCGGTCCCTTCTCCAACTTTTCCAACAGCTTCAATATTACCTCCAACGGTCTGCATGATTTTTTTACATAAAGCCAGACCAACTCCAGAACCGGTATATTCATCCTGATTATGAAGTCTGGAAAAAACTTTAAAAATCGTTTCGGCATACTTTTGTTCAAAACCAATTCCGTTGTCCGAAAAACTAACCCAATGGCAGTAAATTTTATTTAAATGCCCAAACAGTTCAGGTTCCTGAGAGGCCGTAATTTTAATAACAGGAGATTTGTCCGGCGATGCATATTTTAGTGAATTTTGAATAATATTTGAAAACAGCTGTCTCATTAAAAAACTTACGGCATAAACCTCCGGAAGGTTTTCGCTTTGTATTACCGCTTTGCTTTCTTTGATGTTTTCTTTCATGTCTGCCGTTGTAGTTTTTAAAATTTGATTTAAATCTACTTTTTGCAGTACATCTCTGGAATTTTTTATTCTGGTAAATTTTAAAATATCTTCGAGCAAAATTCTCATTCTGCCTGCTGATTTTGAAACTCTTACTAATGAGCTGTGAATAGATTCCAGAGGAATAACATCAAGTTCAGTAAGCATTTTTGAAGTAATCATCTGAATTTTACGCAGGGGTTCCTGTAAATCGTGTGTACTAATCCAGTTGATGTTTTCAAGTTCTGAATTGGTTTCTTTCAATACCTCACTCTGCGTACGATATTTTTCTTCTTCCTTGCTGAGCATTATCAGCATTAAGTGATTGTGAAGCGTATGCGAATAGTGTATTGCCGTGTTTATTTCATATTGTTTCCAGGTATTGCTCTGGTTTTTTATAATCTGTTTCCAAATATTAAATGAATTTCGAGGATGCAGTCCGTTATTATCCTTTACAATCGCTTTTTCCGGATCTCCTCCCCAATTAATTTCAGATATTGTTTCGGATCTGTACCAAATAATATGGCTGTGACTGTCTAGAGAATGATACAAAATACCTGCAAAATCAGGACAATGTTCTATTTCAGAAAAATAATCGCTCAGCTTATTGGTAACAAAAGTTTTATCCTGTATTTGTTTGGTAATCTGCTCTGTTAAGGTTTTAATATATTCATCAGAAGGTGCTAAAGCACTTTTATAAATTTTATCCTTTGTTGAAACAGATACACCAGAGGCATTGCATAAATTTAAAATTTCCTGAGTATTGACAATCGTTTCTAATGAGTCGTCTGAAAGTGGCAATTCTAAACTTGTTAGTTCCTCAAGAGCTAAAGATGCTTTGTGCGCGCTTACATTCTCATCATTCGATTGCCTGATATCAATTTGAGAGGTTATAAACTGTCCCTGAAGTTTTGCAGCCAGTCTAATTTCCGGCGAAATATTCTTTTTAGAATAATGATGACAGGCAATTAATCCCCAAAGTCTGTCGTGATGAATAAGCGAAATGGTAAGTGTTGCGCCAACTCCCATATTTTTTAAATATTCTACATGAATTGGAGACGTACTTCTTAATATAGAAAGGCTTAAATCGAGATTTTTATTTTCTTTATTATCATCAATCGTAAATATTGGAACGGGTTTATAATCAATATCTACAATTAATCGAAGCTGATTTTTGATATACAATTCTCTGGCCTGAACCGGAATATCAGTATGCGGATAATGTAACCCTAAAAATGGTTCGAGATCTTCACGGCAGCTTTCGGCAAATACTTCTCCGTTATACTGCTCGTCAAACTTATAGATCATTACACGGTCATAACCTGTAATTTCCCGTGTTCCTTCTGCAACCAGCGCACACAAGTCTTTAAGAGAAGATGTATTATTCATTTGGGTCACAAACTGAATCGTTTGTGTGTAAACATCGGCCAGTTTTTCTCTGTCGGCAAATTTAGGTTCTGCTTCCAGCACATAAATATCATGACTTTTATGTATGCTGACCTGAAATGACTTTCCTAATAAATTAATTTCTAAAGGAAATACATTCTGAATTTTATCTTCATTGATATAATCAAGAATTTGTTCTTGTTGTTGTAAACCAAAAATAGCTGTAAAATTTTTCCCTAAAATATCGGTATGCTGTAAATCGACAAATAAAGAAATATTTGCTGTGCAGAAATCTATTTTCCAATCAGAATCAAGACCTATCAAAAAACCGTGAGGCTGGATACTTCCCGGGATATGTATGGGTTCGTGTTCACAATTGGTTAAGGTAACAAGATCGCGATTGACTATATCTTTAATATTCATTATTTTTTTATGCTCCCGAAATGATTGTAAATACTATCAAAAGCATATACAGCTCCTTCTATAATACTATTTGCGCAATTATTATTTTGTTCATACTCTGCAAGCACATTTAGGAAATTTTTCCAATAACTGCCTGTTTTATCTCCATAACCTTTAAAATACGATACGCCCTGATCATTAGAAAGCTGTGGGTTGTTTACAATATTTTTTAATATAAATCTTCCGCCTAAGCTCGACCCTTCTATAACATAAAATACGCCAAGAGCAAAAGGCACGCTCATCTCTGTTCTATCAAAAACTTTAAATGAGTCAGTTTTATTGTGGTTAAGAAATAAAAGATCTTCTTCTATTAAATGTTTCTTTTTTCTTTGGTCTAAATCCGGGATAATTTCTGAAAGCAGCGGATAAACAAGCTCTTCTGTGTTTTTGTGAACATCATGCATTAAATTAAGATAATGTATATAATCTTCTATTTTCATGTCCGGAGATAAGATAGAAGCAGAAACAGGAAGGCTTTCTAATTTTTTATGAGAATCTGAAGTTTGAGTTTTTATATGTGTTAAAAAATCTGAAGACAGAGACGCGGCTGTATTTGTAGTCATAAGAGGTAATAATAGTGATTTTTTAGAAAAGTTAAATTGTTTTTTTACTTCTCTCTAAAACAAATTTATAAAAAAACATTTCCAATTATTAAAAAAAGCAAACCCAATTTCTGTCAAATTTTTGTGTTTTAAAGGCCAACTTTTAAAATTCAAAAATTTTATTGAGTTCAACTATCGTAGTTCCAGAGGAAAGGATTTTTGGAGCTTTCACTATTTTCTTTGCCAAAAGTGAAGTTTCAAGCGGCTTAAATTTTTTAAAAAGTCCAATTTTGTTGAGTATTCCTATAACTTTTACGGCTATTTTTTCGCCCAATCGGTCAGAATCTTGTCGTACTAGTGGTCCAGGTCTAAAAATAATGTACTGCTCAAAATTAAGAGCAGCAATATAATCTTCGAGTTTTCCTTTCATCTTAGAATAAAAAACACTGCTTTGAGCCGATGCACCATAAGAAGAAACCAAAACAAACGATTTTACCTGATTTATTTGTGCTTCTGCAGCAAATGCGGCGGGAATATCAAAATCTATTTTCCATTGTTTTTCTTTTGAGCCTGCTGCTTTTAAAGTAGTTCCGAGGCAGGAAAACAAAACATCGCCTGTAATTAAATTTTTAAGATGCCCAACGTTTTCAAAATCGACAATATGTTCTGTTAATTTAAGATGCGTTTTCCCGGAAGGTTTTCTAACAAAAGTTACAACCGAAGTATAATCGTTATCATTAAGAAGCTCTTCTGTTAAAAACTTTCCTGTTGAGCCTGTCGCCCCAATTACTAATGCTTTCATATTGTAATGTGTTTAGAAAATCAGTATTTATGCTTTTGTTCCGTAAAGCAAAAGTCTTTTAAAAGAATAAATCGCCGGAAGTTTTGGAAAACTTTCTGCTATTCTTTCTTTGTATGTTTTTATAAAAAGTTCTTTCTGTCCGCCTTCAAGTTTTTCCATGTATGGAATTAAAGCTGAACCTGAAATGAAATTATATAACGTATCGTGATCGTTTGCAATTATGGGATACACTTTCTGCATGATTTGAATATCTTCGAGACCGCTGTCAAATAGTATCTGCGCATATTCATCAATACTCAAAACCGGTGAATCTCTTTTAAATCCTTTCAGATACGTTTTAAAAGGTTCTTCGTTTACTAATTCGATTAAAATTTTGTTGAGTTTATTTTCTGGCTGTACCGGCATTTGTACTGCAAACTGGCCTTTTGAATTAAGAAGGTTTATCAATTTAGGAAACAAAACTTCATGATTATTCGACCATTGCAAAGCGGCATTGCTAAAAATTAAATCCCATTTTTCGGCATTTTCAATCATTTCTTCGGTTGATGCTCTGCGAAAATGCAGGTTTTCTGTTTCTAATGCTTTTGATTTTTCCAGCATTTCTGCCGAAGAATCAACACCAAGAAAATGGACTTCTTTAAATTTATCTGCTAAAATAGCGGTTTGTTCGCCTGTACCGCATCCTAAATCAATAGCTTTATTATTTTTGACTGGCTTTATCAAATCAGCCAAATCATAAAATGGTTTATAACGAATGTCTTTAAACGTATTGTATACTTCTGGATTCCAAGGCATTTACTTCTATTTTAATATTAAAAAAACGACTTGCGGCTTTAACCAAATGCAAGTATTTTACTAAAGTACAAATTTCCTGCTTGTTTTGGTATTCAGAATTATTAAATCTTCAAGTGTTTTTTGTTTTTTACTCACATTATTAATTAATTCTAAGTGTTTTTCATTTTTAGGTATAAATACTTGTGCTTTATTACGAAAAGATTTATAATTTTATATCGCTGTTAACTAACCAAAAAATACCCCCGAATGGAAGTTTTAAAGATGAAGACTCCAACTAAAAATGATATTGCTGTACGGAATGCTGGAGTAGTAATTATAAATAATTACATTCCAATGCTTTTTGAAAGACTTGAACTTACAGTCAATAACAAATTCACTAGTTTAGAAAATCAAAAAAAGGCTGTAAAATATTTGCAGTATGTTGTTACCGGACTGCCTAACACTGATGAAGTGTATTTACCGCTGAATAAAGTTTTATGCGGTCTTTCTGTAACTGATAAAGTTACTGATGAAATTGAAATTACAAATCAGGAAAGAGACTTAATTCAAGGCTTGTTACATGCAGTAATTAGTCATTGGCCTGAAATTGGAGACTGTTCTGTAGATGGTTTTCGAGGAAATTGGTTTATTCGCGACGGAATTCTCAGCGAACTGGAAGACAAATGGGAACTTAGAGTAGAAAAAAGAGCTTATGATATTTTGCTCAACAGATCTCCTTTTGCATTTTCAGTTATAAATTTTCACTGGATGAATAAACCGTTATATATTAACTGGGCTTATTAAAAAATAAAAGAGCTGTCCGGCAAAACAGCTCTTTCTAGTCTACAAATTTTATAACTAATTCAAATTTAAAAGAAACATAAGTTTTTTTCTTTCCAGAGACTATTAAAATTAAAGTAAAGAATTGCCGTTCTTAGAATAATGAAAGTCTATTTTAAAGTCCTTTCGTTTGTTTTGGGCTGCATTACAACTTCTACTTTATCTGCTTTTGGCAATACTTCGCCTGCATATTTTTTAATGTCTTTTACAGAAATGCTTTTAATTAGTTTTTCATATTCGGCACTGCTTACAAACTTGTCTCCTGTTTTTAACTGATCGACAATAATGTTCATCCAGTATGAATTTGCTTTGATATTCTGCTGATTGCTTTTTATTAAATCTTCTTTTATATCTGATAAATCTTTTTCTGAAACATCACTTTTTACGATGGTATCTAATTCATCATACACTATTTGAAGCAGTTTAGCGTCTTTTTCGGGATTGCAGTCAAAACTCACACGTAGAGAAAAAACCGGAGATGGATTTTTAGACAATGCGCTTTCTGTTTGTACACCGTAGCTTCCGCCCTCGTCTTCTCTGATTTTATCTAAATAACGTTTGTCTAACAACTGCGAAAGCATATACGCCATAATTTGGTTTTTCTCAGAAAAAATAACGCTTCTGTTTTCAATATGTACATAAATACTGGTTTTAGGAACACTCATTTCTCTTACCAGTTTTTCTTTGGCAGATCCTTTTGCCATTCTTATTTTATGATCGGTAAATTTTTCCTGAGTTTGATTTCCTGAAATATTCCCTAAATATTTATTAATGGTTTCAAGATCGCTTTCGGCAATGTTTCCAACAAATACAAATGTAAAATCTGAAGCATTAGAAATGCGTTCTTTATAGATTCTCGAAGCATCATCAAACTTAAGCTGATTCAGGTTTTCTTTGCTTAACAAAAAAGTTCTTTTATTATGATTGGTATCTAATAAAGCAATCGTATCGCCAAATATTTTACTGTTGTTTTCGTTTACATTTTCAAGCGCATTGTTGTAATAATCAATAATACGTTTATAGGCCTGAGTTTCAAATCTTGGATTTTTAAAGTATAAATAAGTGAGTTCTAAAAGCGTTTCCAGATCTTTTTTTACTGAACTTCCGCTGAAACCTTCGTAATGCTCGCCAATAAACGGACTTACTTTTACGGTTTTTCCTGAAAGCTGTTTTTGAAGATCGGTTACTTTAAAATCTCCCAATCCTGAATTTTTGGCTAAAACTGTAGCAATCTGCGAAGATGCCAAATCTTTTTCAGGAAGTACAGAAACCCCGCCGGGACTAAAAGCTGAAAACAAAATTTGATCCTGAGCTAAAGTTGTTGGGTAAATAATGACTTTTGCTCCGTTTGCCAAAACATATCCTTTTGCTGCTGCAATTCCTTTAATTTCAAATTTCTTAGAAACTGGTTTTGCAGTCAGTTTATCAGTTACTAAATCTGTATTTGCAATTGTTTCGGTGTAAGGTTCTAATTTTTGTTCTTTTATTTTTTTAATTGCAGTTGTATAATCAGTTTCAGCTGGATAAGTCACATTTTCTTTTTCCGGACCAGAAACGGTTAAAATCTGGTTTTTCTCTGTTGGAAGCGCACGGAATAGTTTATTAACCTGATTAATATCCAATTTATCCAAAGTCGATTTTACAAATTCAACTTCTTCTTCCAGACTCATTACAGGCGAAGCTTCTAAAAAGTAATTCTGTAATTGCGAAGCCCAGCTTTCATTACTGATTTTATCTTTGTTTTTTAACTGATTTTGATAACCAGTACGCATATTTTCTTTTACACGATCGAGTTCTTCTTTTGTAAAACCATTTTGAATTGCTCTTTCATATTCGGTATAAGCTTGTTGAAAGGCTTCTAACAATCTGCCGTTTTTAGGATTTACGGTTAAGGTAAATAATGAAGACAAACGTGTTAAACTCGAATGGCTTACACCTGCTGATAATAAAGCAGTTTCATTGTTTACAATATATTCTCTAAAACGATTGTTCATCATTTGCAGCGCTAATTGTTCTGCAATGCTGTTTTCAAATTCTGTAAAATCCTGAACAAGCGGTTTGTTCTTTTTAAAATTGAATGTAATTGAGGTTTTCTGAGCTTCTTTGTCAACTGCCAGTTTGTACAGCAGTTTATCATTATCCGGAATCGATTCATAAGTGCGTTCTGCCGGATTTGAAGGCATTGGAATTGATCCCATTATTTTTTTTACCTGCTGTTCTATTTTTGCAGGATCGATATCGCCCACAATTACTACTGCCTGATGATTTGGCAGATACCATTTTTTATAATAATCCCTAAGTTGTTTGTATTTGAAATGATCGATAAGATCCATATCGCCTAAAACGTCTCTTTTTCCATATTTTGAACCATTGTATAAAACAGGTTCCAGCTGCGACCCTATTCGCAGATCAGCGTTTCTTCTGGTACGCCATTCTTCGTGAATTACACCTCTTTCGGCATCAATTTCAGCATCTTTTAAAGACAAAAATCCTGACCAATCGTGTAAAACATATAAACAGGAATCTAATAGAACAGGATTTTTAACCGGCACATTGCTAATATTGTAAACCGTTTCGTCATGTGCTGTATAGGCATTAATATCACGCCCGAAAGTAACACCATGTTTTGCCAGCATATTAATGATTCCTTTTCCTTTAAAATGTTCTGTTCCGTTAAAGGCCATGTGTTCCAGAAAATGCGCCAGTCCGTTTTGATTGTCATCTTCTAAAATAGCACCTACATTCTGCACAAAATAAAAGTCGGCTCTTTCTTTCGGCCATTCATTATGCAGAATAAAATACTGCATTCCGTTATTTAAAGTTCCGTGCACTACATCTTTCCGCAGCGGAATTGTAGTTTTAAACTGCGCTGAAACCTGAGATAAACCCAGTATAAAAAAGTGCGCTAAAAATATCTTTGCTTTCATTTATTTGATATTTAATGTTCTTTTTTGATTGATTTTTTCTGAATTGTTTTTTGAAATTACGATAAGTAATTCCTGCTGTTAGTTTGAAGGCTTCCTAAGAAACCTTCAAATAACAGTCTTCGGGTTGTATAAATGTATTGGCTTATATTACATCCAGTCTGGGCGCGCTGCACCTTTTAAGTAATAATCAAAATACTGCTGCATTTTGATTGTCCAGTCTTTTTTGTTTTCGGCACCATCGAGACTATGACCTTCTTTTTTATAATTCACAAGCCATCCTTGTTTTCCTAAACGGCGAAGTGCAAAAAATAAAGACTGTCCTTCCTGATATGGCACTGCACGATCATTGTCATTATGAAAAATAAGAATTGGCGTTTTGATATTTTTGGCTGAAAAAATTGTCGAGTTTTTGATATAACCGTCTAAATTATCATATAAAGAACTTCCCATTCGGTATTGATCGGCTTCGTATTTAAACATAGTCGATATACCGTTTGATCGCATTACGGGATAGTTTGCCGTAAAATTACTGACTCCCGAACCTACAATTGCACAGCTGAAAATGTCTGTTTTGGTTGTTAAAAATGACGTTTCGTAACCGCCAAAACTATGCCCCTGAATTCCAATTTTTCCTTTTTCTGTAATACCTTTTGATATTAAATATTCTACACCGCTTACCACATCATTATAAACGCTGTTTCCAACATCTCCGTATGTGTAATGTACATCTGGCTGAAAAACAATATATCCCTGGCTTACAAATAAAGGAATATTAATATTTGAACTGCTTAATTCCGGCATTTGATACTGGTTTAATTCGGCAGTATGTTTTTCGTAAAAATGAACAATCACAGGATATGTTTTTTTGCTGTCGTAATTATCCGGCAGATAAAGGTTTCCTTGATTTTCTTTTCCGCTGAAACTTTTCCAGGTTACTAATTTTGAAGTTCCCCAGGCATATTCTTTTTGCTGCGGATTGATGTCTGTAATTTTTTGCTGTGAACCAAAAGCAGCAGTTCCCCACCATAAATCAGGGAAAATGGTATAACTTTCTTTAGAAAACAAAACACTAGAATCATCTGCTGAAACGGCTTCGATTCTAACATTATAATCAGGATTTGCAAATACTTTGGTTATTGTATTTCCTGCTAGTTTGTAAATGCCTTTAGATTTATGCTGGGTGTCAAATCCAGCTAGAGTTACGGTTTTCCTGTTTTCAAAATCGCCTATAAAACCTTCTTCGCCGTAACGAAGTGCAATTTTGTTTTTTCTTCCGTATTCTTTTGTCAAAGTGTACGGTGCTTTTTGATTTAAAAGATCAATTGCCCACATATCAAATTCATCGTAAATTACGACTGTGTTTCCGTTGTTTAACCATCCGGCAATTCCGTAAGCGGTATTAGCTGATTTCATATCGACATTGTCATCTGAAACCGGAAAAGGAATTTGTGCACTTATGTTCTTAAACTGCATTGAAGAGCTGTCAAAAACAGTCCACACTTTTTGCTTTTCATCATACATAACCGCAAAAGTTCCCTGAGGATTCAAGCTTATGCCGCCAAAAACGCCTGTTAGTATTTTTGTAGATTTTCCTGTTGCAACATCGATCCAGTAAATATCGCTGCGCTCGTTAAATGTCCAGTCAACTTCTACTGCGTATGGTTTTTTATCGATTGCAAAAACGCCTTTAAAATTACCTGATTCCGGTATAATTACCTGATCAAATTCTCCTGTTGCAGTCAGTTTAATGACTTTTTTGTTTTTAATATCGTAAATGTATTTTTGTTCGCTTGGCTGCGTTTTTGAATTGCGAAGCATTTCTTGTCTGCGTTCCATAGCGCCTTGTGCCGTTTTCCAGATTTCGGCATTTGATTTCGGCATTTGGTTATTTTCTTGTCGCTTATTAGAGAAAAGCTGTAACTGAATATAATTGGTATTTTCGTTTAAACCATAAGCCGTTTTTGATATTGAATATGACGGATCGTTAAAAACTATATCATCATAATTGAACAACGGTGTTACTGAATTGGTGTTTAAATTGAAATAATACACCATATTAAAATCAGCATTGTTGTTGGTTTTAAGCGTAAAAGTACCGCCGTCTTCTTTGCTGTTTAACTGAAAATCGCCAAAATCTGAAGCTTTTGCGCTGTAAATAGTCTGCTGTTTTCCTCCCGGAATTCCTTGTTTTAAAAATACTTTGTCTTTTTCAATCTGCACATATACAATGGATTTGTTCTTTAAAAAACGTGACGATTTTATGTTGTTTACAAAAATGCTGTCATTGCTTTCTAAATTGTAACAAACCAAACGCTGCAGGAAAAATTCTCCTTTTGCAGATTCTGGTCGTGTATAATAAAGAAAATCTGTTCCTTCTAGAGCATTTGTATAATGTTTGCTTTTCCAGAGTTTTTTTACCCCTGTTTTTAGATTTTGCAAAACAGTGCTGTCGTTTACGCTGTACTGAATCCAGTCTTTTTTTCCAATAAACTTTAAATCGCTGGTATTATTTAAAACCAAACGTTTGCCTTTTGGAGCTTCCTGAATGATAATCTGTTTTTGATTTTCTTTTTCTTCATCCTGAAATACGGTGCTGTACGACAGCCATTTACCATTATAAGATAAGGATTTACTGTTGATTCTTTTCCATGTTTGGTAAGCCGATTCGTCAACCGCTTTTTTCTGTGCCGATAAACTATGTACACTCAAAGCGAGTGTACATAGTAAAAATACTTTTTTCATATATTTCTGATTTTCAAAAAACTATTCGTTTTTTAAAGCATTAATAACGTTTGTAAGTTCGTCTACAAGCTGTCCTGGATTACCTGAATATCCTTCTGATGTAAAACGAATCTGGCCATTCTTGATTACTACTTTTCGAGGAATGCCGCTTGATTTAAAAATTGCCGCATAGTTTGAAAATGAAGCATTGTTTGTGCCGCCGCCTTTTTTTACTAAATCAAAATAAGTGTCAAGCTTTAGACCTTTTTCTTTTAAATAAGCCGCAGCTTCTTTTTTATAGCCTTCTTTTGTTTCCTGAGTGCTTATGAAATAAATCTCAACTTGTTTGTCTTCTTTAAAATTGTTGACCAATTGCTGCATAGCCGGAAATGCTTTTTTACAAGGTCCACACCAGGTTGCCCAAAAATCGATTACAATGATTTTGCCGCTGTTTAACGCTAAATCTTTTGTTTTACCGTCTGCGCTTTGAACTTTAATTGCCGGAGCCGGAACTGGATTCATTAAAGTGATTTTTTCTTGAGAATTGTTTTCTTTTTTCAACTGCTCTAAATAAGCCGGAAAATCAGCTTCTTTTTTTCCTTCTTTTATAAAGGCTTCTTTTAGTTTCGCTGTTAACCCTTCCGATAAAGTATTGGCTCTTGCAGCATTTTTCAGTACTTCGGTTGTTGGTTTGTTCAAAGCCTCTAAAGCTCTAACATGAATGTCATTGATGCTGGCTTTTTCGTAACGTTTTTGGAATGGCAGTAATTCAAAAGTTTCTAAAACTTCTTTGTATTTTTTCAGCATATCGTACATACGAATCTGAATCACCAATTCGTTATTCAATTGTGTTTTTGCATTTTCTGTCGCCTGATTTGGTGACCAGTAAATGCCCTGCATGTATGATAAATCATTTACTTTTTCCTGCATCAGCTTAATCATTGGCACTGCCATTGTTTCGATAACTGCAGGATCTACTACTTTTAGATATAATGCTTTCGAAATATTTTGATGATAAGCATCGTTTAAATTAGCAAAATTCATGGTTGGAATTAAGGCCAAAATACTTTTATAGTCTTTATTGTCAAAGTAATATCCAAACTGCATTTTTACAATGTTGTCATAGAAATATTTTTGCGAATCCGGTACATCCGTCGTGTATGGAAAATCAGCTAAAAACTGAGTGATCACTTTGTTTCTCTCTGCAGCATCTGCAATAGGCATAATTTTTTGATAAGCTTTGAATCTTAAAAAAGCGCCTTTTGGAAATTGTTTTACAATTACGTTTTCAATAGAATCTGCTTTTGCTTTATCTTTTAATTCATAAGCATAAATGTTATGTACTTTCAGATACACTTCTTCCGGCATTCCTTTCATTTTTTTGGTGAAATCTCCCAGAAAACGGCTTCCTAATTCCTGAAATTTTTCAGGCTTTTGTACTTTCAAAACTTTAAAATAGGTATCAAAAAATTCAGGAAACCTGTTTCCATTATCGGCTACTTCTTTCTTTAACCAATATTCTGCAGCATCTCCGTTTATAGTGAATTCTTTAAAATAACCGCCAAACTGACCATTAAAATCTTTGTTTCTAAAAGTTGCCCAAGCTAAGTCTGCGCCTGGCATTTTTACTTTAGGTTCTTTAAAAGCTACTAAAAGATATCCGGTGTCTTGTCCGGTATCTGTCACTAAACCATTATCGGTATTGCCATAGAATTTGAAAGCCATGAAGGCACAGTTTTTTGGAACCGTAAATTCGACATTCCAAACAGCGCCGTTTTTCTTCATTTTCAGGTCTTCAATTTCCCATCGGTAATCATTAAAAACGTAGGCATAACCATTAATTTCTTTAATATTTTCAAGCGGTCCGCCTTTAGCATCATAGGTCATCTTTAAAACTGCGCCCGGAATGGGCACATCTGCCATTCCGGTTAATCTCAGCTTTGTTTCCTGACTTGTAACTTGTAAGGTAAAGGCACAAAAAACCAATACCAGTAATTTGATATTTATTATTTTTTTTAGCATTGCTGTGTTTTTTATTTCCCTAATTCAGGGTTTAAATCGATATAATTTTGATTGATTGGGAATACATATCCAGCGCTGTTTGGTGCCAGTGTATAGGTTTGTCCTTTAAAAACTCTGGTATATGTTTTTTGGTAAACAGGATCAAGATTTAATCTTTTTTGATCGAACCAGCGGAATCCTTTTCCTATGAATTCTTTTTGTCTTTCAACCAAAACTAAATCTAATGCTTCTTTGCTTGTTGAAGCTGAAACCTGATATGACTGGCCTGATTTATATCTTTTGGCTCTAACGATATTTAAATTGTCTATCGCTTTTTGCGTTTGTCCTAATCTGGCATAACATTCGGCTGCAATTAAATACATTTCAGGAACTGATACTCCAACGTTAATTCCCGTTGTCTGGCTGTATCTTGGTATTCCAAAACCTCTCCCGGTATACGTTGGAAAAAAATTTGTTCCGGCCATTGTGTAAAAGTTGTAACGCAGATCATTGGTTTCGAAACTGTTTAATAAATCGTTTGACAAAGGAATGCCAACATAACCGTTTAGTAATGTTTTTGAGAATATAACTTCGGGATTTTGAATTAAAACCGGATAGCTGAATCCTGTCGCTAAACTGTTTAGGTCAATTAAACCGTTTTGCATTGCAAGGGCTTTTTCTGCATTGTCTAAACTTAACTGATACGATCCCATATATAAATAGGTTCTTGCTAACAGCGCATAAATAGCTCTTTTTGAAGGCAGTACATTAAACTGTGGTGAATCCTGAATATCATTTGCCAATGCATCTTTTAAATCAGAAATAATCTGGTCGTATACCTGCCCTACTGTGCTTCTTTCCAGAGAAGAAAACAATTCTGGTTTTAATAATAACGGAACTGCTTTTTCTGAATTGGCAGAAGCCGGATCAAACTGCGGACCGTAAGTATTTACCAATTGCAGATAAGCAAAAGCTCTGTGTACAAAGGCTTCGGCATAAATTTCTTTTTTTTCTGCATCTGTTCCTTTCTCGCTTCCCATAACTCCGTTAAGAATTACGTTACTGTAATATACTGCTTTGTATAAACCAATCCAGTCTGCATCGCCTTGTGAAGGATCATATATTCTATCCTGCCATGTGTAACTATTACCCCAGATTGTGGAAACACCGTTTTGGTATGTGGTTGGAAATTCGGCGTCTGCATTAGAAAGAAGATAAATTCCTCCTGAGGAAGTCATATCGTTATAATTGTTTGCCAAACCTCTGTAATCAGAAGTATATTTTAAGATTCTGTTGTTTCCCACTGGTTCTACTTCAACATAATCTCTACAAGAGTTTAATAAAAGTACCGGCAGGAAAATATATAGTGTGAATTTTAGAAATTTCATAAAATCTGTTTTTTAAAATTAAAAACTACAATTAAACTGTAAAGTATAATTACGCTGCGGCGGCAATGTATTATAGTTATTATTTGATAAGTACTGCGGATCGATGCCTAAATCATTCTTAACCCACAATAATCCTAAATTTCTCGCTGCCAAATTGAAACTCAATGACTTTATAAAAGTTTTTTCTAACCATTGGCCTGGCACATTATAGCTTAATGAAACCTGCTGCAATCTTACGTTATCTGCCGGCAGTACGTTGATGTCTGCATTTTGGTAACGATTCAAACTGTTGTAACTAATGTTAGCTAAACCAGGAACATTTGTAGTTGCTTCGTCTCCGGCTTGTCTCCATCGGTCTGCAATAAGTTCATCTTTGGCAACAGCACCATATTGTACTCCTGCATAAGAAGGATAATTCTGTAATACTGTGTTTCTAAATACGTGACCTGCATAATAGGTAATCTGCACGCCAAGTCTGAAATTTTTATATGAGAAGTCGTTCATAAAACCTCCAAAATATGGAGCAAACGTAGTTCCCATATATTTTAAATCATCTTTATCCATTGTTGCAATTCCCTGATTTGAGTTCACAACTGTACCATCTTTTTTATAAACCGTAGACTGACCATTTGCATCTAATCCTGCCCAATTGTAAGCATACAGATATCCAATAGGTTTACCTAACGTAGTTACACCAGATAAGTATTGATTTGTAGTTGTGGCTGTAAAACGAGAATCTGTAACTTCGTTTGTATTGTATGAAATATTAAAACTGCTGTTCCATTTAAAAGCGGTATTTATAATAGTTCCGGCAATATTTAAATCTACTCCGTGTCCTTCAAGTGTTCCGGTATTGTAGTTTAAATAGCCCCAGCCTGTTGTTGGATTAAAAGGCAGATTGGTTAAAATATCTTTTGATTTTTTATAGTACAAATCGGCACTTCCGCGTAAGCGATTATTAAAAACAGCATAATCTAAACCAAAGTTTAAGGTTGATGTTGTTTCCCATTTAATCTGAGGATTTTCCGGAACAGATATATAAGCTGTTGGCAATTGTGTATTGTAATCAACTGAACCTACACCAATAACTGCACTCTGGCTTCCGAAACCGCCTCCTGGCGCACTTCCTGCTTTTCCATAAGTAATTCTAAATGCTAAGTCGTTTAACCAGCTTACATCTTTAAGGAAAAATTCTTTATTAACATCCCATTTTGTACCAACAGACCATAATGGAAGCGCTCTGTTTTTTCTTGAAGCTCCTAATAAGTTATAATCGTCAAAACGAATACTTGAAGATAAATGGTATCTGTTTTTAAAATCATAAGAACCTAGTCCATAATATGATAAATAACGGTCTCTGTATTTGCTGATGCTGTTATCTGAAGTTCCAATGATATTCTGCCATCCATAAATTGTAGTATAATAAACGGTTGGGTTTACTGACTGGCCAGAATTGGTATCCAGATTGTATCCGTAAAATCTCTGGCTTGAACCTTCTCTGCGTTCTTCTCTAATTTCTGAACCGGCTAAAAAGTGCAGGCTGTTATTGTCATTGAAATTTTTATTGATATTCATCTGAATACGCATGCTTTGCGAATCATTTCCTGATGTGGTATTGTATAAATATGAACCCACCGGAATACCGTACACTAATTTTCCTGCTGTATTTACAGATGTGGCTTCGTTAATCATGTTTCTTGCATAATAACTGTCGAGTTCACTTAACGATTTGATTTTGTTTGCAATTGAAGTATACATTCCAGATGCTTCAAAATTTAACCAGTTGGTAACAGTTGCGGTTAAACTGGCATTTAATCGAATGTTGGCGCCTTTTGTTACTACATTAGAGTAGTTTAATTCATCTAAATAATTGTAAGACCAAGGCAGATATCCTTTTGCTTCAAATCCTTTTGCGACTTCTGGTCTGAAAATAATATAACGATCAAGACCATTTCCGTTTTCGTCTGCAATCATATCATACGGACGAAGTGCAAAACTGGATACATTTGATAATGCTTCGTTTGCAGTATTATTAACCTGATAGTTTGTAGAAACGTAATTAAATCCTGTGTTTAATTTTAAAAAGCTTTTTAGCTGAAAAGAGTTATTAAGCGTGATATTATAAGACTGAGATTCGTTTCCTCTCATTGCTGCCTGATCTTTATTATAGCCTAAAGACAAATAATAAGTGCTTTTCTCGTTTCCGCCGCTTACCGATAAATCGTATTGTGTTGTAATTGAATTTCTTAACAAATATTTATTGATTTGCCCCAGATTGTCATTTTGAGATAATTGGTTTAATAACTGATCTCTTTCGGTAAGTGAAATTTCGCCTCTTTTTTGTCTGAACATGATTTCCTGAGCAGCACTAGGATTTTTAGCCTGCCAGTTGCTGATATCGTCTGAAACAAATCCGCCTGCAACTAAATCTTTTTCGTAATCAACATATTGAGCTGTATTCATTACGCGCAGTTTTCCTAAATCCATTTTTTCACCAATTGTAGTCGTGGTGGTAAAACTGATTGTTGGTTCTGCTTTTTTACCTTTTTTAGTAGTTACTACAATTACTCCGTTAGCGGCGCGTGAACCCCAGATCGAACTTGCAGCGGCATCTTTTAAAACGGTAATACTTTCTATATCATCCGGATTAAGATAACTTAAAATAGAAGAACCCGAAACGCCTCTTTTACTAAAATAAAAATCATTTATAGGCTGCGGAAAACCATCAATAACTACAAGAGGCGATCCTACTCCACTATAGCTGTTTGTTCCTCTAATAGTGATTGAACCTGTTCTTGGATCTACATTTACACCTGCCATTTTTCCTTCAAGTCTTGACTGAATGTCTACTGTTGGAACTTCGGCCAGTTCTTTGGCTCCAATAACTTCAAAAGCTCCGGTTACTCTTTCTTTTGGAATATCAGTATATCCGTTTGAAGCTACTACTGCCACACCTGTAAGTTCCATAACATCTGGTGTCAGGATAACGTTGATTACTCTTTTGTTATTAATCCCTACCGTTTTTGATTTATATCCTAAATAATCAAAACGTAATGAATCTGAAGCTGTTGCTCTTATTCTAAATTCGCCTTTTTCGCGTGTTATGTCCCAATTGCTTTTATTACTAACGAGAATTACGTTAACGCCAATTAAAGGATTTCCGCTTTTATCGGTTACTGTACCGGTAATATCATATTCCTGCTGTTGAACGGGCTGTATTTTTTTACTTTTTTTAATTACAATTTGTTTGTCAATAATAGTATAGGTTAATCCTGTGTTTGACAAGGCTGTATCTAAAATTTCCGTAACGGTGGCGTATTGGTTTAAACTTACTTTTTTTGCAGAAGACAATAGATCGTCGTTATAAAAAAACACGTAATCGCTTTTCTGCTGAATGGTTGTAAAAAGAGTTTGCAAAGAAGCTCCCTGAACCTTTACTGAGATTTCATTTTGTGCTTTGGCACTATTAGCGTAGATACTGGTTAATCCTAAATACAGAACTAAAATGAATACTCTCATAATTAAAATAAAAGTAAGGTTGATGATTTTTTTAGGCAATAGCAGGCCTATATCATGATTTTTATTCATAATTTTGTTTTAGTTATTTGAATAATTGCAGACGCAATTAAAATTTCACATAAGCCAAGAGATGTTCCCGCATCTTTTGGTTTTTTTTTGGTCTGGTTAGATTACTTTATTTTTAAATTTTGTTTTTATATCATAGGCATTCTTAATTTTTAGTCATTCATACTTAGTTAATAGTTATTTTTCTAGTTTCTGCATCGTAAACGAATTCGAATCCTGTAGTGGCTTCTAATGTTTTTACCACTTTATCTAAATCATCATTAAGTTTAAAAGCTCCTGAATATGTTTCTCCGGAACTCACTTTTTTGTTCATTACAAAATCAACATTGTAATAGCGCGTTAATTTGTCTAAAACCAACGGGAGTTTTTCCTGAGAGAATTCGTAATATCCTTTTCTCCATGAAAACAAAGGCTCGACATTTTGTGCAGTGGTTTTTATTGTTTCTCGTTTTTTATCTAAAGAAGCAATTGTTCCCGGTTTTAAAATTGTCTGAAGCGTATCTGAACTAAAAAGACCTTTTTTAGCATAAGAAACCTGTACTTTTCCTCTTAAAAGTGCTGTCGAAACTTTAGCATCTTTTGCATAACAGCTTACATTAAACAAGGTTCCTAATACACGCACGCTGTAATTATTCGCTGCTTTTACATAAAAAGGTTTTGAAGCATTATGTGCTACATCAAAAATTCCTTCTCCTTCTAAAAACACTTCTCTTGATGAACCGTCGAAAGTGGTAGGATAAATTAGTTTTGATCCTGAATTGAGCCAAACCTGAGTTCCGTCGGCAAGGCTGAGCTGTGCTCTTTTTCCATACGGTACTAAAACGGTATTGTATTGCGGTTCAAGAGAATTTTTCTGTTTAATCTGTTTGTTGTTAACGCTGATTTTATTTCCTGAGGCATCATAAGCTATTGTTGTGCTGTCGCTTACATTAACAGCTTCTTTATCTGATAAAACCAGCTGCACCTGATTGCTTTTTTCAAAAGAAGAACCGCTTGTTTTATTGCTGTTGGCAAACTGTTCAATTGGGCTTATTTCTTTTTGTTCCTGTTTTAATACAATGGTTATTCCTAATCCTAAGCAAAGTACAGCTGCAGCACTCCAAGAAATTGTGCGAAGCCTTTTTCTTCTGGCACGTTGTTTCTCTAATGCAATGCTTTCGGCAATTCTTGCTTTTAGATCAATTTTATTTTTCTCTGGTAAAATTTTGAAATTTGGGTACAAAATATTTTTCTTTTAGAATCTCTATATTGCTATAAGAACTAAAAGGCAAAAACATAGACAAAAAAAATAATGTTTTTTTAAAGTTTTTTTAAAGCTTAGCTCGTAATTCCTTTAAAGACCTATAAATCAATGTTCTGCATGATTCTAAGCTAATTTCTAAAGTAGAAGAAATTTCCTCATAAGAGAGGTCTTCGCTAAAACGAAGATGAAGTGCATTACGCTGTTTTGGGGTAAGGGAAGATAAAGCCAGAGCTAAACTGGCATTTTTATTTAAAGTAGTTTCACTAAAGATAAGTTCATCTTCGGCGGAATCGGTTTTATAAGAACCTTCAGAAACAATATCGAGGTGTACGATTTTGGTCTGCGATTTTAATTTCTTAAAAATATCATTTCGAAGTGATGTGAAAAGATAGGATTTTACCACAACATCAGAGGCAATGGTATTGCGGTAACGGTGAAGGTCTACAAAAATATCATGTATGGCATCCTGCACTAAGGTTTCGTCATTAGTGTACTGCATTCCAAACGTAAAAAGCACATTTATATACCGATCATATAATTCATGATAAGCGTGAACATCTCCTTTTTTTATTTGACTCCATAAATCAATATCTCTCTTTTCACCCTTCATTGAAGATTCTTCCGCTTTATGACTTGTTTTATATACAAATCTAAAGAATTTCAAAAATTTTCAATTAATTTTTCATAATTATTTCAAACAATGTAAAAAATTATCAAAACTCAAAAAAAGGATTACAGTTTTCATTTTTTTGATAATTATTGTTCAGAATAATTTTCTTTTATTTATTGGAATAACAACAAAACTTACAAATTTTTTTACTGAAATTTTCCTTGCTTTTTTTATCGTATAATCTTTATACTACAAAGAAAATTTCATAAACGTCATTCGTATTAATTTTGGATAAAAAAACATTAATCCTGTGTAAAAGTTTTTAATGTTCCGTCGTCGTTAAACTGTATTGAATATCTTTCACGGCTTCCGTTTATGGTCGATGGATACCATCTCATTTTATTGTCCCATATTGAAATGTAAATGCTTGTTGCCGGACTTGCTCCTTCAACTTCTTCTGCTTTTTTATTGTAGAGTTCAAATACTTTGGCAGCATTTGTAAAACTGATTGTATTAAGGGGCACTAATCTTTTTTGAATATCGTCGCGAACTGATAATTGAACTGGTTTAGGATCTGACCAGACACCATTTCTATATTCGTATGTATCAATATATTTTTTATTCTCCGGATGCTGGAGCATAATATTTATTCTTCCGTCATTGTAAAAATACAAGGTCGAATAAACAAAGATTTCTTTTCCTGAATATTGAGGCAGTTTTTTTAAAGCTTGTTCGGCTTTGTTTAATTCGTTTTTGTCTTTTAATAAAACTGTAGTTTTGTTTTCTAACTGTTTTAAAGCTGCGTTGTGTTTGTCTAAAGCTTCGTTTATCATTTTCTGGACATCGATTTCCTTAGCTTCGGTTTTCATGTCAGAATTTGTTTCTTTACTTACCAGTGAATCGCTGGGGCTGAATGTTTCGTTTATGCTTTTAGAGATTTGTTCGCATCCTAAAAAAAGAGGAAAACAAATTATAATGATGATTGATTTTCTCATTCTATTACATTTTTTTTAAATCGTCTGCAAGGGCAATCTGATTTGGATTTTCTGCTAAATAAAAAATTTCTACTTGTTCTTTTTTGGTGATATCCAGTTCTAGAAGTCCTACTATTTTTTTAAGGCTCTTTCGATGAACATGATGTTTGTTGTCTGTATATTCGAGCTCAAAACGCATCATGGGCTGTTCGTTTATATAAGTCCCCGTTTGACTTACATTAATTAATTTTGCCCAGGTTTTTATTCCTTTAAATTTAATTAAAACAGAATCACCGTTTGCGGCTGTGAGTTTGTTGAGGATAAATCTCAATAAATATCTATAGAAAATCAGGACTAAAGGACATATAATTAAAGGATGCCCAAAACTCATAAATCTCCAGCCCATTCCGTGGCTTTCGTCCTGATAGGAATAAAAATAATAACCGCCAACCAGAGCCAGAACCAAAAGCCAGACCAAAACTCTTAAAGCTAAACCTATAGGATTTATTGCTCCTTCTGAATTTGCAATAACAAAAACCGGAAGCTTTTTGGGTTCTCGGTTTAATATCAGGTTTAGTTTTTTTCCTACTTCGAAACGTCGTTCGTGCGGTTTTGTATCGCTGATTTCTGTTCTATGAGTAATCTCGGTATCGGCTAAATTTTTAAACAGTAATTCGAGTTCATACGTATTGTATTTGGCATTATTTCCGGATATTTTAACTGCTTTTAGAATTTTGGCTTCACGAATTACACCGTTTCTTTTAATGTTTTCCAGATTTTGTTTGGTTATAAAATTCGACAATATCCATTTTTGGAAAAAACCGATTATAACAATCAGCCAAAGAATTAGTGATACAGCAGCAAGGCTTAATGCCAGCCACGGATCTTTGTCTTTTAATGTTGTGATATCGAATTCGCTGTTTACAGCATAATATATAATCATTGGAAATGGAATTGCAAAGAAGAGCATATAGAGCATCCAAAATCCGGACAAAAGATATTTTTTCATTCCTTAGTATTTGGGGTTATATTGTAAAAACGTTTTTATACCTGCCTGAGTATGATTGTAAGATTTTTTTCGATACTCATCTAATCAAATTTACATAAAATATGATTCATTTCTGTATTAAATAAAAAAACCGACAGTATAAACTGCCGGTTTTTAATTAAAACTAAAAATTTAAAAAATGAACTTTGTTATATAGAAATAATCATAAATTCGCTTCTTCTGTTTTTTAAATGTTCTTCTTCAGAACATTTAACGCCGTCTTTACATCTGTTTAGCAATTGGCTTTCTCCATATCCTTTTCCTCTCAAACGTTTGGCATCGATTCCTTTGCTTACCAGCCAGGCCATAATAGATTTTGCTCTTTTATCTGATAAAACCAAATTTGATTTTGCCGATGATCTGCTGTCTGTATGCGAACGTATATCGATTCTCATTTTTGGATATTCCTGCATTACTGCTAAAATCTTTCCTAATTCAACTGCAGCTGCATCTGTAATATTCCATTTTCCAAGATCAAAATAAATCATCGAGATGTTTAGGGTTTTACCTAAATCTGTTCCAATTTTGATGGCTTTTATTTCCGGAATTTCGATAGCTGCGATTTTTTCTTTTTCTAAAGTAAAATCTAACTTGTTATCGATACTAGTTGTAACCGCAAAACTGCTTTCTTTTGCCGGATATTGTTTTCTTTCAACTCTAACAAAATATTTCTTGTTACAGTTTACTTTAAAAGAATACGATCCGTCTTGTGCTGTGGTTACTTCTTCAATCTGCTGATGGTTTTCATCAAACAAAATAACTTTTGCTCCTTCTATTTTTTCGCTGGCTCTGCTGTCGAAAATAGTTCCGGTTAAAGTTCTTTCGCAAACCAGTTTTTTGGTTTCTGTAAATTTGTAAATATCATCGTTGCCAACACCGCCTTTTTTATTTGAAGAAAAATATCCTTTGCGTGTCTGACTGTCTATGATAAAAGCGAAATCATCAAATTTTGTGTTTATTGGTTCACCAATATTCTGTACCTGATCAAATGTTCCGTTTTCTAAAATTTTAGAAACTACGATATCAAGTCCGCCAAGTCCCGGACGTCCGTCGGTTGCAAAATACAATTCGTTGTCTCCAGAAATAAAAGGGAAAGTTTCTCTTCCTTCGGTATTAATTGAAGGACCTAAATTTTGCGGTTTCCCGAATGTTCCGTCAGCATTAATAGTAACGCTGTACAAATCTGACTGTCCAAGAGTTCCCGGCATATCTGAAGCGAAATATAATTTCTTTTCGTCTAAACTTAAAGCTGGATGTGCTGTACTGTAACGATCGTTGTTAAAAGGAAGTTCGGTTATATTTGACCAATTTCCGTCTACAAGAGTGGCTTTATATAACTTTAGTAAAGTGATGTTTTTATCATTTTTACCGCGTTTTCCGTCTAAATAGTTGTTTCGGGTAAAATACATTGTTTTACCATCTTTTGTAAATACCGGAGTCGATTCATTGAACTTAGAATTAATTTCTTTGTTTAAAAGAACCGGATTGTAAACATTTCCATCAGCATTTATAGGGGCAATGTATAAATTGGTAAAAGATTTATTGGTCCATTTAAAAGTTTTTCCTTCTGTTTTACCAATTTTTCTGGCTGAACTGAAAACTAAATTGTTGTTATAAAAAGCGCTTCCAAAATCTGAACTTTCTGAGTTTACATTTGCACTCGAAATATCAAATCGGCCAGAATTTAATTTAATCTGCTCTAAGTAATTTTTGTTGTTTTCGAACAAAATTCCACGGCTGTCTGTATTTGTTTTTTTATTGAAGGCGTCCAGCATTTTATCTGCTTTTGCATAATCTCCAATTGATTTTAGAGATTGTGAATAACGGTATAAATATTCTGGTTCCTGCTGTGCATTTAAGGCAAAAAGCTTATCGTACCAAGCGGCGGCTTTTGGCAGTTCGGCATTAAAATAATAAGCGTTTCCTAATCTCTGGAACATTTTTTCATCTTCATAACCTTTGGCTGCAAGCTTTTCGTAAATGGCAATGGCATCCGCGTAAGCGAAATCATTGTATTCTTTTTCGGCTTTAGCCAAAACTGCTTTTTGTGCTATTGCGTTAAAGAAAAAGAAGGATAAAAAAAGTGTATATACTATTTTTTTCATTTTCATAATTAGAAAAATCTTGGTGATGTAATTCGATTATAACCTTTCATAAATTCAAAACGCAGGAAGATTTCATGCGAACCGGAATTGTAATTGTTTAACTTGGTTGTTTCGCGGTCGTAAGCATAACCAATGTACATGCTTTTGTTGATTTGAAATCCTGCCAATGCACTTAAAGCGGCGCTCCAACGGTATGAAACTCCCACAACAAATTTGTCGTTGAACATAAAGTTTGCTGAGGCATCTAACTGAAGCGGTGAACCTTCGACCATTTTTCCTAAAATTGCCGGTTTGAATTTGATGGTTTCGTAACGATCTAAATTGAATACGTAACCTGCAATTAAATAGTAATTGATTTGTTCTTTAAAAATGGCCATATCGTTATCATCATAACGATTGGTCTGGATGAAGTTTGGTACAGATAAACCAATATATCCTTTATCTGAATGCCAGTAAACCCCTGCTCCTACGTTTGGTGAAAACTTATTTTTAAAGTCAGAAAACTGCGGGTCTCCCTGGTGTTCCGGCGTTAACTTGTTTGGATCAAGGTTGAAAATATTTGCAGATCCTTTGATACCAAATGAAAGTTTTGCTGTTGCAGATGTTTGAATAGAATAAGAGAAATCTACCGAAAAATTGTTCTCGGTTGTTGGTCCGATTTTATCATTTACCAATGAAAATCCTAATCCTACATTACTGCTGTTTATAGGTGTATTTAATGATAAAGTACTTGTTTCGGGCGCTCCGTCAAGTCCAACCCATTGTGTACGGTACAATCCAAAAATACTCATAACTCCTCTTGAACCAGCGTAAGCAGGATTTATGTTTATGGTATTATGCATATATTGTGTATACTGAGCATCCTGCTGTGCAAATCCTAAGGCAGAACAAAACAATAAAACTAAAGCTATTTTTTTCATTTACTTATTTTTAAGATAATGGCTTAACCTAATGGCTAAGCCATTTTATTGATTTGGACTATTATTTAGTTAGATATAAATATCCTGCCTCCTGTTTAGGATTAGAATTGTTATCCTTATATCTTACTATGTAATAATAAGTTCCTTCTGGTAGTCCGTTTGATTCTTTAACAGTAGTTCTTCCTTCTGAGAAACCTTTAAATACAATATCATTATTGTTGTAATGATCTCTTTCGAATACGAGAACTCCCCAGCGGTTAAAAATTTGAACCGTATTATCCGGGTAACATTCGATTCCTCTGATGTAAAATCTCTCGTTCATATTATCTCCGTTTAAAGAAATAGCATTAAAGATTTTAATTTTACAGCCGTTTACATCAATTTCTGTTGGAGCATCTCCGTTTTCATTTGCAGCATCAGACTTGTCTTCTACTTTTATACCGCTTTGAGTAGTTCCAGTTACTGTTGCCTGATTTACTACTGTTCCCGCGTTAATATCTGCCTGAGTCAGAGTGTAAGTTCCTGTGAAAGTATGTGAATCACTTTCGCCTACTCCTAAACTTATTGGTCCTCCTGTGATTACAACTCCCGGCAATAAATCCGAAATTGTAATATTATGAAGCGGAACATTACCATTGTTTGTAATTGTAAATGTGTAGGTTAATGTTTCTCCAGCCTCTGCATTATCATTTTTGTTATGATCGTTTAATTCTACTTTCATAACTACTGTAATCGATGGCACTTCGACAAAAATCTTAACTATTGCATCTGCACAATTTTCAGGATTTGCTTTTTCACAAATTTGATAAGTCAGAGTATGGCTTCCTCCTTTAGTTCCCGGAGCTACATCAATAGTTCCGTCGCTGTTTAAGGTAATTCCTGTTGGGAAATCACGAGGTGTTAAAATAACATCTGCAGAATTTACCGGAACACCGTTTAATTTATCATTGTCTAAAACATTGATTACTTCCGGCGAACCATTAAGTCCGTCAGCAATTATGTTATCATCGTCGTTTTCTGCTTCAATACCAAAATGAGGTCTTGCATTACATCCAGAAACTGCTGCAGGATAATTCACTGTTATAGATTCTGTCGGGTTTAATGAAAACTGCATAGTAACTGCTGGTCTTGTTAATTGGAAACCGTCATTACCTTCAATCCATTGTCCGTTTACTAATATCCATCCCGGCCAGTCAATTGGTTTGTTATTACTGTCAAGAACTGCTCCCGGCCATAAAACATTGCCGCTTAAAGGCATATTGGTTTGAGTCGCTACAACATTATTAGCACTGTCAATCCAGGTAATAGTTACTAAACCTTTTGGCGTAAAATTATCAGCCTTTACATTATATTGAACATAAGGCGCATTGTCTGAACAATAACTGCTTGCTGTTACTGTCATTTTCGGAGCTTCAACCGTTACTGTAACTGATGCTGAAGTACAGTTAGAAGAATTTGCTTTCTCGCAGATTTCATAAGTTAAAGTATAGTTTCCTGGAGGAGCATTTGGAATTAACTCAACTGTTCCATCTGGTTTTAATGTTAATACATTATTTGGATCTGGAACTAAAACATCTAACTTAACATCTGTTAGTAATAATGGATCATTGTTTAGTGTATCGTTATCTAAAACATTTACTACTTCAACTGTTTCATTAATACCTACTACAGTACCTACAGGATCCGGAGTGGCAACTAATACCGTTTTATCTACCGGAATTGTAATTGTTGCCGGAGTGGCATCTACTGCTCCATTATTGTCTGTTGCTGTAAATGTAAAAGTATCATTTCCTGAAAATGCTCCGCTTGGATCATACGTTAACATTGCTGCTTGTGCAGGAGTTAAAGTTTGATTTGCCGTAACTGGTACGCCAGATAAAGCTAATACTCCATAAGATGGTAAAGTAACTACGATATAGTTTACAATTGTTCCGTCTGTATCTGTCGCATTCAGCGCTTTAATTGTTGTTGCTCCTGCTCTTGAAGGAATATGTGAATTTGTATCGTCATGTGCAACTGGTGCATTATTACCAACTGGAATTGTTATTGTTGCAGGTGTTACTGCAGATAATCCTAAATTGTCTGTTGCGATAAATGTAAACGTAACGTTTCCTGTAAATGTTCCGCTTGGCGTGTACGTTATCATTGCAGCTTCTGCAGGTGTCAATATCTGACTTACCACAATTGGATTTCCTGCTAAACTTAAAGCTCCATTTGCTGGTAAGCTTAAAATTGTATAATTAGCAATTGTTCCGTCTACATCTGTTGCTGTTAAAGCATTGATTGTTGTTGGTCCTGCTGTTGAAGCAATTACATTGTTTGTATCGCTGTTTGCGACTGGAGCATCGTTAACCGGATTAACCGTTATTTTAACCGTTACGGTGTTACTGTCAAGGTTTCCGTCATTAGCTTTATAAGTAAAACTATCTGTTGTGGTTTCACTTCCGTCATGAACGTAAGTAAAAGATCCATCTGCATTTAAAGTTAAAGTTCCATGAGATGGTCCTGTAACTAAAATCGCTGTTAAGGCATCACCTTCTACATCCGTGTCGTTTGATAAAACACCTTTAGCTGCAGGAACATTTAAAGTTGCTCCTTCATCTACTGTATATTCATCTTTTACAGCAACCGGTGCATCGTTTA
>NZ_JBQEMU010000002.1:17294-61847 GCF_052044235.1 Flavobacterium sp. 22659 | reverse complement strand
GATGAATTTCATTTCCGCTTGGGTCAGAAAGCCAGATTCCTGATTTTTCAACGAATTTGAGCATTTGCCCAAATTTCATTTTTAAGCCTTTAATTAAATTTTTGGGATCAAAAAAATCTGGTTTTTCCATTCCGTTATAGAAACAGGCAGATACGTACGGGCAGTCGGTATTACTGCCTTCAAAACTTACCTGAACTTCTTCGCCAATTTCGGGTCTGAAATAATTTCCTTTTCCTGAACCTCCGTACGATTGTGCAACACGCATCCATTCGCTTTTAGAAGCATAAGTATACCAATTGTACTGTACTTTTACACGTCCGAGTTTTTCGGGGTCATTGTTATCAATTACTTTAGCCGACTGACTTTCGGCAGCAGCAAATGCATTTACATCAGTATAATGCGGCGCTGCAACATCGGCAGGAATTGCTTTGAATTCGCAGGTGTAATTTCCGTTTACCTCAGAACGGTGTACAACTTCAATTGCCAGTAAATGGTGTTCTACGGTTTTGTTTTCTATGGTAAAAGTCTGGCCTAAACCTATAGGCAGGTAGGAGGTACCGCTGTAAAATATGCTGTTGGCATCGTGCCCTGCGGTCTGCATTTTTACCATTTCTTCAATATCTTGTTTGTTTTGAGCATTGTTGGTATAAGCACCGTTTTCTAATCCCGGACGAACAATATATGGTTGTTTAAAATTGGCAATAGAAGCAAACCTGTCCCTGCTTCCTTGTGAGGTTTTTTCGGCACCGTTTTTTAAATTAGACGCAGTAGCGTAGTCGTAACCGCTGAATGAAGTTTTTTGCGAAACCAAATTGGCTTCGATACTAAAGTTATGAAGCGAGGATTCGTTTAGAAGCCTGATATTGGTATTTTTAATTTTTCCGAACTGCATGCGCATTCCGTCAAAATAAAACCATTGTGCATAACGTTGAGAAAGACGTTTAAGGAAATCAAAATTGGTTTCGTTATACTGGGTTTTAAATTTAAATTCTTTTGTATAAGTAGGAACAATAGATTCACGCTGATAAAATTCTCCAGAACTTTCTTCGGCAAAAATTTCGAGTCCAATTTGCTGTAGATTTTTTTCAAGGAATATTCGTGATTTTGGCATATCGTCAAGCGTTATGGTATGACTGATTCCCGAAACCTGAAGTCCGGCCGGGCTGCCGTCTTCGTCTAGAGAACCTAATTTTGTAATTCTTCCTTTAGACATGAGCCTGATGCCATTTACTTTGAAGGTAAAAATTACTTCACTGCCTATATAATTACTAAATGCTTTTTCTTGATCCTGAGGTTCTATAATAGGTTTTCCGGTATACTGCCAAAAGAAAGAAAAATGGTGATGATCGGCCATTTTTTGAGACAGTTGAAGATTGTAATAAATAACATTTTGAGAAAAACCTTCTATCGTAATTTGTACTTGTTCTGAAAAATGTGACATGGTTTGGTGTATAAAAATAAGTTTGATTTAGTTAAGTGAAATCCATTTTTTAGAAAAGTCGGCATCTCCAAAAACCAGTTGCTTAGCCGTTAATTCCATTGAAATAAGCATTGGGGTTTGGGTTGTACTTTTAAATTCTTCGTTATAAGAAATGCAGTAGGCTTTATCAAAAGTTAATTCCCTCATTTTGCTCATGGCATCTCTTCTAAAAAAAATAATTTTGCCGTTTTTGGTTAAATCACCGCTTAACATCCAGGATAAAAAACTGGTGCTTTGGCTGGCCTCGATACTTATTTTTATTGTGCCTCCTTTGGCGTTTCCAACGGGTTTATTTAATCCGTCAATTTTCTGCCAGAATTTTATATTAAAATCAAGCACATTAAATTCTTCTCCGTCAATTTGTAGTTTTGCTAAAAAGCTCATTATTTATTTTTTGATTTGATACAATAGATTGTTATTCCAGATTCTTTTGAAGAAAAGAATTAGAATATTTCGTAATATTTGTAGTTGGATTTTCTACGAAATAGGTATTCGAAGAATTTGTTATGCAGTATTGGCTATAAAATTATAGGGAAGTGAATTACAAAATATACCCCTAAACGGCATAAAAGTATCAGAATAAGCTTTTTTTTAGTTTTCAGCTTTGGGAAGATTTAATCAAAAAGACGGTTTTTGACAAAAAAACAAAACCCTCAATCTTTTTAAGATCAAGGGTTTTAATTTGAAATGCAGTATAATTTTATTCTACATCCAGATAAGGATTTAAAATTTCGGCTAGTTCATTGAGCCAGTAAAAGCTGTTTTCGAGTTTGGGTATTTCTTGTTGCAGGGTTTCGTTTTCTCTTATTAAACTTAACGAAAGAACAAAATTTACCTGCCTTAGGGCTTTTGCCATTTGTTCTGGCGTTATGTTTTGATTAAAGAAATTGGTAAGCCTGATTTCGGTTTCTTTAGAAAGGGTTTTGGTACTCATAATCTTAACTTTATGGAAATGAAACCCGCGTGACTTAGGTGTCCTACGCTGTTAAGAGAGCGTTGCAGTTGTTTCCAATACCGCCACCATACCACACGGGCAAACTTTTTTTCTGATATCATATCTTAACTATTAGGACTGTAAAGATATCAAAAAATGTTTTAATTGTAAGAAAAATATTTCTTTTTAGTTTTTTGTTTCTAAATCAAATTTCCAGAAAATTCTCTTATGAAAATGAGTGTTCTAGCCCTGATTGTAACGACATCCTTTTGTGGTGGGGTTCACCACAAAAGATATAGTGAAAAGCAGGAATCAGCTCCTTAAAAATCAAATACGAAGATATGAAATGGAAATGAAAACCTAGGCTTGTATTATACTCAAAATGGTTTTTGGAATTTCGGCAAAAGCCTCAAAAGAATAAGGTTTAATAAGATAGGCTTTTACGCCCAGAACGTCGCATTTTTCTTTGTATGAGGGATTTATACTTGTAGAATATACAAAGCAGGGAATGTTTTTTAAGTCTGAGTTGTTTAAAATTTGCTGTAAGGCTTCTATGCCGTCAACAATAGGCATGTTAATGTCGGTCAGGATTACGTCTGGGCTTTCGTTTGATGCGTTTTTTAGGTAATTGAGCAGTTCTTCACCATTGGCTACAAGGCTTACTTTGCCAAAATTTGGGTTTTGATTGAATGTTTCGAAGATTACATCAGCGTCATCATTGTCATCTTCGGCAATTATGATATGCAGGTTGTTTTTTTGTGGCATTTTATAAAATTGGGAAGTAAAGATTAAATGTCGTTCCTTCATTCAATGTACTTTCAACGGTAATGTTTCCGGAGTGGTTTTCCATAATCTTTTTACAAATCGCAAGGCCTATACCGTTTCCTGAATATTCGTTTCGGGCATGAAGGCGCTGAAAAATGGTAAAGATTTTAAGAAGATGGCTCGACTCCATGCCAATTCCGTTGTCTTTAATTTGAATCTTTACAAATTTAGCATTTTGATTTGGCATTTCAACATTTAAATTTTCGGCCTGATAAATTTCTATAAGCGGCGCAACGGTTTCTTTGCTGTATTTTATGGCATTGGTGATAAGGTTGCCAAAAAGCTGGCGGATTTGAACTTTTGAGGCTTTTATGGCGGGAAGTTTTCCTATTCGAATATCGGCTTTTTTATCGGTAATAATAATTTCGAGATCTTCGATGACTTCGGCAATTATCGAAGCGAGATTAATTTCAGTTCGTTCTTCCTGAGCAGTGTGCGACGAATACTGCACCAAATCATCAACCAGTGAATTTAACCGCAAGGCCGATGATTTTAGAACGTTCATTGATTTGGCATCGGTTTCAGAAAGGTAACTTCCGTCGATTCTGTCATTGTGCATTACAATTTTCCGAAGCGGTTCTTTTAAATCGTGTGAGATTACATGAATAAACTCTTCGAGATTGGTATTGATTCGGTTTAGTTCTTTGATTTTTTCTTCTAATTCCTGCTGATGTCGAATGAGGGCTTCTTCGTGTTTTTTCTTTTCGGTTAAATCGGTAATGACGATTCCAATGGCTTCTACAGCAGGTTCGAGATCAGTTAAGGCGATATAAGCCGGAAAAGTTTTTTTTTCGTTATTGGATTTAAAAAGGATTTCGTGTGTGGTGATTCCGTATCGAAGTGCCTGAATAATCTGTACAAACTGCGTGGGATTATCAAAATATTCGTTTAAATACGTCCCGATAATCTGCTCTGAAGGAATGCCGACCAGTTCTGAAAAATAGTCGTTGCAATACAATATGAGTCCGTTGCGCGAAATACTAAGCGCACCCTGGCGGAATTTTTCTATTAAAAGACGGTACGTATAATCTGCCGTTTCCAGAGAATAAAGTTCCGGAACTCCATTGTTGTTGACTACCAAAGCATCTACATCTCCTTGTTTTATGGCATTGACGATGCTGTTAGATTCATAAAGTTCTTCCTTTAATGATTCTATTTCAGCGAGTAATGATTCTATATTTATTTCTTTGCTTTTCAACTATGTGCCTATATTTAGTATATATAAAACCTTTTCTTTATCTGACAGATCGCCTAGAATAATTCTTCTGGGTTCTGGATAAACTTTAATTAATGTTGGGATTGCCACAATTTGATGAATCACGGCTTGTTCCTTGTCACGGCTTATATCTATTATTTCTAATTCGTAATTATCGCTTAGATAAGTGTCGCAGATTTTGCGTAAATTTTCGATTGCATGTCCTGATTTAACAGACATACCTGAAACAAAAAGCATGAATTTATGTTTGGTTGTACTTGTGCCATCAGATGAATCTTCCATAATTAGGTGTTTATAGGTTTAATATTAAGACCTACAAGAACTCTTTCCTCATTAGAAAGGTCACCAATGATTTTACGTATTGGCTCAGGAAATTTTCTCACCAAAGTTGGTACAGCCAAAATTTGATCGCCTTCTGCCAATTGCGGATTCTTCAGCAAATCGATAATCTCGATGCTGTATTTTCCTTTTAAGTGTTCTTCGGCGTACTTTTTTATGTTTTCAAGCGCCTTGATCGATTTTGGCGTTTGGCCTGCTATATAAAGCAATAATTGCCATTCGGCTACTTCTTTTTTCATTTTAATTTTCTTTTTTCTTAGAAGACAGTTTTTCCTGCAATTCTTCTGTTGCTTTAAGGATACTCAGTTCTTCTTCTGCCGATTCAAATTCGGTTCTCAACGCTTCAATATTGGCTTCAAGAACTTTGCGTTTGCGTTCAATTTCTCTGTCTTTTCGGCTTATTTCATTTTGCAGCTTAATATCAGAAATGGTTTTCTTAAACTGATGTGATTTTCTGGCTGCTCCGGTCAGGATTCCCTGCGGACCTAATTCTACATCGAGTAATTCAATTCCTTTATTGGTGATCACAAATTCTCTTACCTGGTTAGAATGTCCCATTCCTCTGGCTTTGATAATAAAAATGCCGCGGTTTCTTTCGCCAACGCCTTCCATATCACGAACCGTAATCCAGGTATCGACTAGTGACGATACAGATTCTTCGGCCAAATCTGGTCTGAAATTGTCCGTTTGTTTATTTAAAGACGTAAACATCGCCGTAATATTATTGGCTTTGAGCATATCAATTAACCTTACGAGCATAGAACGAACTTCGTGTTCGCTTCCTACCGAAATAAGATTACTAATAGGATCAATAATAATAGTGGTTGGTGCAAATTCCTTAATCATTTTTCGAAGGGTAAGCAAATGCAGTTCAAGACCGTTTAACGACGGACGTGAAGAGTGTATTTGCAAAATGCCTTTTTTGATGTGTTTATCGAGATCAATACCAATTGATTTCATGTTGCGAACCAATTGATGCGGTGATTCTTCGAAAGCGAAATAAATCGTTTTTTCGTTCTTTTCGCATTGTTCGTTGGCAAAATAGCAGGCAACGGTTGTTTTTGCTGTTCCGGCAGTTCCTGATATTAAAATGTTGCTTCCGCGATAGAATCCGCCGCTGTTAAACATTTCGTTTAATCCGGGAACTCCTGTAGAAATAATATCAGATGAAACTTCGTTATCGAGTTTTAATGATGTAATAGGAAGTACCGAAATACCTTCTTCATCAATTAAAAATGGATATTCGTTTGTTCCGTGTGTAGAACCTCTGTATTTTACAATGCGGAGTCTTCTGGTCGAAACCTGCTCTATAACACGATGATCGAGAACAATAACACAGTCAGAAACGTATTCTTCTAATCCCTGACGGGTTAAGGTTGCTTCGCCGCGTTCGCCTGTAATAACCGCTGTAACGCCTTTTGTTTTAAGCCAATGAAATAATCTTCGTAATTCGGCTCTTAAAATTGCCTGATTGTCAAGACCTGCAAATAAAGATTCGATTGTATCCAGAACAACACGGGTTGCTTTTATAGAATCGATCGCATGACCTAATCGTATAAATAAACCGTCTAGATCGTATTCTCCCGCTTCTTCAATTTCTGATCTTTCTACGCGAACATGATCTACTACGAGTTTTTTATCTTTTTTAAGCTGTTCAAGGTCAAAGCCAAGAGATTTTACATTTAAAGTAAGGTCATCCGAAGGTTCTTCAAAGGACATGAAAACTCCGTTTTCATTATGATCTGTAATTCCTTTAATAAGGAACTGCATTGACATTAGTGTTTTTCCACAGCCGGCACCACCGCAGATTAAAGTAGGACGTCCTTTTGGGAAACCACCTTCTGTAATCTCGTCTAGTCCGTCAACTCCCGTTGGAGTCTTTGGGAATATAAAATGATGTGATTTTGTTTTTTCCTGCACGATAATATAAATTCAGTAATTACTCAAATATACATTTTCTTACAGTATTTACAATGAATTCTGACTAAGATTTAACAGCTGTTTAATGAAGTTTTAAAAGTAAATTAAGAAAAAACGACTAGAAATATGAATATATCGGAGAATTTTAACCAAATAATTGCAAAATTGATTTGAATATTTAACACTAATTTTTCTGTTTTGCCTGAAATTGATTTTTGGCAATATTTAAATGTTAAAATCGGCTTTCCAGTATACTCAATGATACCGTTAAAAAAGCAATAGCTTTTGCAATTTAACTTTGTCCCGTTAATTTAAAACATACAAAAATGGACAATTTAAAAGATAAAACAGCCGTAATAACAGGCGGAAACAGCGGTATAGGATATTCTACAGCAAAACTGTTAAAAGAAGAGGGAGCGCAAGTTATTATTACCGGAAGAAGAAAAGAAGCAATCGAAAAAGCAGCACTGGAATTAGGCGTTACGGCAATAACAGCAGATCAATCGAGTATTTCTGATATTGAAAGTCTGGCTTTAAAAGTTAAACAGGATTTTGGTAAAGTAGATATTCTTTTCATCAATGCCGGAATTGCCGGATTAGGTAATATCGAACAAGCATCTGAAGAACAATTCGACAGTATTATGAATGTGAATTTTAAAGGAGCGTATTTCACATTAAGCCGATTTATTCCAATTTTGAATGATGGTGCTTCGGTCGTTTTTCTTTCTTCAAATACTGCGAGTATGCCTGGACCGGGATCTTCGGTTTATTCTGCAAGTAAGACTGCTTTGAATTCAGTTATGAAATCAGCAGCTTTAGAATTAGCGCCTAGAAAAATCAGAGTGAATTCTGTTAGTCCGGGACCAACTCAAACGGAGGTTATGAAGAAAGTAGGTTTAGACGAAGCTACTGTAAATGGTATTATGGATATGGTGGTAGAAAAAGTGCCGCTAAAACAAATGGGTAAAGCTGAAGACGTTGCCAAAATGGTTTCGTATGTAAGCAGTGATGCAGCAAAATTCATTACCGGAGCAGATTTTATTATGGACGGCGGAATGGTGTTAGCTTAATGGTGAATTGTGAATTATTAATTGTGAATTAAGATTTAACCGCAATGTCGATAGCTTATTGGGAGCGAAGCCGCAAAGTTTTTTTGTCTCACGCAGATTCTGCAGATTTGAGCAGATTTTAATTGATTTTTTATTCAAAAATAATCTGCTCAAATCTGTGAAATCTGCGTGAAAAAATCCTTTTATCCTAATTGCTGTCGGAGAGGTAAAAACACAAATAAAGATCGCAAAGTTATTACTTACATAGCTTTGCGATCTTTTTGTTTATACTACGTTTAGCTTAAAAAATATCTTAACTCCCGATAGCTATCGGGATTGCGGTTAAATCACCAGCATTCAAAAACTCATAGTTCAAAACTCCTAACTCCAAGACTGTCCGTTTCAGCCTAAAGTTTGTCCGTTTGGACTGTTTTCTCATTTCGTAAGAAGGGTTACCGTTCTACTTTTGACACAGAAATTAACAACAACAAAATAATTTAAATCAAAAGTTATGGAAACTAAAAAACAAAAAACATGGGTAATAATCGCCATTATCATTTTAGGAATAATCGCTTTTTTAATCCCGAATCAAATCGCAGCACAAACCGGAATAAAACGCACTGATTTACAAAAACACGATTTAAGCATTCCGGGAAGAGAAACCGTTCAGGCCAAAATTGATTTTGACGGACATACCGCTTTCGGAAAACATTCACATCCGGGAGAAGAAATCATTTATGTATTAGAAGGTTCACTTGAATATGAAGTCGAAGGTCAGGCGCCCATAACCTTAATAGCGGGAGAAGTACTTTTTATTCCGGCTGGAGTAATTCACTCAGCTAAAAATAATACAAACTTAAAAGCATCAGAACTGGCAACATATATAGTAGAAAAAGGAAAACCGGTTTTGGTTATGAAAAAGTAGTTTTAGGTTTCAGGTTGGATTGCGGATATTTTAACCGCAAAGAGCGCAAAGATTTTTAGCTTATTGGATTCTATAAAAACGCAAAGATCGCAAAGCTATGCGAAAAAACTTTGCGAACCTTGCGTAAACCCTAGCGTCCTTTGCGGTTAAACTACTCATAACTCATAATTCAAAACTCATAACCAAACAACTGTCCATTTCACCTTTTACTTTGTCCACTTCGGCTTTTTTCTCCTTTTAAAACGAGGATTGGCAAGATACCTTTGACGAAGAAATTAACTGATAATCAACTAATCAAAATATTAAAAATTATGAAAACGATATTTAAAATCAAAAACAGTATTATAAACGCAGTTCTTTTAATTGCCTTTCTTTTAGTAAACGCAGCAGCAATTGCACAGACAGAAAAACAACAAGGTTCACTTGGAATTTTAAAACAAATTAATGCCGGATTATTAAATGTAGGATATACCGAAGCCGGCCCATCTAACGGAACTCCGGTAATCCTGCTTCACGGCTGGCCTTATGATATTCACAGTTACAATGAAGTAGTGCCAATTTTAGTTTCAAAAGGATATCATGTATTTACACCTTATTTAAGAGGTTCAGGAACCACAACTTTTCTTTCTAAAGACACTTTCAGAAACGGACAGCAGGCAGCATTAGCAGCAGATATTATTGCTTTTATGGATGCTTTAAAAATCGATAAAGCCGTAGTTGGCGGATTCGATTGGGGAGCTAGAACAGCTGTTGTTATGGCGGCACTTTGGCCGGAACGTGTAAAAGGTCTGGTTTCGGTAAGCGGTTATTTGGTTGTAAACCTTGAAGCAAACCTAAAACCATTGCCTCCAAAAGCAGAACTTGGATGGTGGTACCAATACTACTTTGCAACCGAAAGAGGAAAACTAGGCTACAGCCAAAATACATATGAATTCAACAAACAAATCTGGCAGATTGCTTCTCCATTATGGAATTTTGACAAAGCGACTTACGACCAAACAGCACAGTCATTTAACAATCCGGATCATGTATCAATCGTAATTCACAATTACAGATGGAGACAATCTCTGGAAGCAGGAGAATCTAAATACGATGCTTTAGAAAAACGTCTTGCAGCAAGACCAGAAATTAAAGTACCAACCATTACAATAGGAAGTGATTTTGACGGTGCTTTCGCAGATGGAAAAGCCTACGCTAATAAATTCACCGGAAAATATGCCCACAGAATCCTAAAAGGAATAGGACACAATGTGCCACAAGAAGATCCAAAATCATTTGCACAAGCAATTATTGAAGTAGATGGGATGAAATAAATATCAATTCAATGTCAATGACAATTTCAAAAATCAATTAAAATAATCTAAAATCAACAATCTAAAATCTAAAATTATTATGAGCACACAAGTATTATACACAGGAAAAACACACACAACAGGCGGTAGAGAAGGAGCTTCTCAAAGTTCAGACGAACAATTGAATATCAAATTAAGTGCACCGGGATCATCGCGTCCGGGAACAAATCCGGAACAGTTATTTGCAGCAGGATGGTCGGCTTGTTTTATTGGAGCCTTAGGAATTGCAGCTTCTAAATTAGGCATTAGACTTCCGGCAGAAACTGCGGTAGATGCAGAAGTAGATTTATGTGTAACAGAAGGAGAATATTCGCTGCAGGCTCGTTTAAACATCAGCCTTCCGGGAATTGACCTTGAAACTGCCGAAACTTTAGCTTCTCAGGCACATCATACTTGTCCGTACTCAAAAGCGACAAGAGGAAATATAAACGTTGAGATTAATATTCTTTAAAGAGTTATAAGTTATGAATTATGAGTTATGATTTTTTTTGAAACTTAAATTTTACTCATAATTCATAACTTATAATTCATAATTTCAAAAATCATGAAAAAGATAAAAATAATAAGTGCTTTTGCGATGCTGTTTTTCTTAACAGGAAATACGATTTTCAGCCAAAGCAATCAGGATAAAAAAGGTTTTGCCCTTTTAGAATTATACACTTCCGAAGGCTGTTCGAGCTGTCCGCCGGCAGACGAATTATTGGGGAAAATTCAAAATGAATTAAAAGATAAAAATGTTTACGTACTTTCTTATCACGTTGACTATTGGGATAAACAAGGCTGGAAAGACATTTTCAGCAATGCAGATTTCACTAAAAGACAATACGATTATGCAAAATACATGGAGAAAGATCCAATCTATACACCGCAGGTAATTATTAATGGAAAAATAGATTATGTTGGTTCTCAGGAAACCAGTCTGCGAAACGGAATTAAATCGGCACTTTCTAAACCAGTTTCTACAAATTTAAGTTTAGAAGCCAGTCAAAATGCGAATTCACTTTCTGTAAACTATAATGTCGAAAGCACTTCAAAAAACAGTCGTTTATTAATTGCGGTTGTTCAAAAAGAAGCCAAAAGCAATGTAAAAAGAGGAGAGAACGCACACAGGGTTTTATCACATTATCAAATCGTTCGCAATCTGCAGTCTGTAGATTTGAACAAAGCCAAAAAAGGAACAGCATTGGTTCATCTTCCTAAAAATTATAATATACAGGATTTTGAAATTATTGGATTTATTCAGGATATGAATTCTGGAGCAATTTTAGAAGTAAAACGAGCTTAATTTTTTTAAACACATAGAGACATAGCTTTTCTTTGTCTATAAAAGGCATTTCATTTGTTTAAATACACATAACTATGTGTGAAAATCTAGATTTTCTTTTAGTTCTTTATTATTAAGAAATTAATCTATGTTTCTATGTGTTTTCACCCAAATTTTGCAGATTTTTTTGATTCTATTTCCATAAAGTTTGCGAATAAAACTTTGCGTCTCTGCGGCTTTGCGAGATTAAAAAAAATACTTCGTCGAAATGACAATACTCTGGGCTGACTTTTTAAATCTGCGTGAAAAGTTTTTTCAAAATAAACCTATCTTTGATTAACAGAATAACAAAACCACTATCATTATGGAAAAAGCAAAACGTTTTCAGGTTTCGCTCAAAGTTATTTGGGGAAGTTCTATTGCGCTGGCAGTTATGGCTTCGATACCTAAATTATTTGATGCCGATTCTACACCTGGAGACCTTATTATAAATTCTTCGATTACATTGCTGTTTTCTCTTTTTATATGGTATTACAACATTTACAGCTTACCCAAATTCTCATCGCAGCGCACGAACAAAAGTCTGTTTAACTGGAAACTTTTGCTTAGTGTTGTACTGGGAATTTTGCTGATGGTGATTCTCGTAATCGCACATCAGGAACTTTTTCAGGTTTCGAAAATGGATGCGCCTATTATGTTTGAACTCCGCGGGGTTTTAATCAATTTAATTGTCTACATGTTCCTGCATTTGCTTTTTCAAAATTATCAAACCCAGCAAATGGGAGTAGAACTGGAACGTACCAAAGCTGTACATCTGGGAGCGCAGTATGAACTTCTGAAACAGCAGGTCAATCCGCATTTTTTATTCAACAGTCTGAATACTTTAAAATCAATGGTCGATATGCAGGATCCTCAGAGTTCTGATTTTATCCTGAAATTATCTGATTTTTACCGATTTACCCTCGAAAGCCGAAAAATGGATTTGATTCCGTTAAAAGAAGAATTGCAGATTCTGGATTCTTATGTATATCTGCTCAAAGCCCGTTTTGAAGATGGATTTGAAGTTATAAAAGAAATTGATGCCCAGCAGTACGATTGTGCGATTCCGCCTTTTTCACTACAGTTATTGATCGAAAATTGTATAAAACACAATATCGTTTCGCTTGATAAACCTTTGAAAATTAAATTATATACCGAAAATGATTTTCTGGTAATCGAAAACCCAATCCAGCTGAAACGAGGCACTTTGTCAACAGGCGTTGGACTGAACAATATCAATCAGCGATTCCTTCATTTGGTGAACAAAGAAATTGAAATTGACAAAACCGAAACCCATTTTAAAGTTAAAATACCACTAATTTATGACTATCATAATAATTGAAGATGAAGTAAAAACGGCCAAAGCGCTTGGTCAGCTTATTTTGAGTATCAGACCCGATGCTCAGATTTTGTCGTATATTCAAAGTATAGACGGTGCTGTGAGTTATCTTTTAGAAAACGATCAGCCCGATTTAATTTTTATGGATATTCAGCTGGCTGATGGTTTGAGTTTTGAAATCTTCAAAAATGTTGAGGTTTTATCGCCGGTTATTTTCTGCACCGCTTTTGATGATTATGCAATCGACGCTTTTAAATCAAACGGAATCGATTACGTCTTAAAACCTTTTTCAAGAGAAAGTATTTCGCAAGCCATTAAAAAAGCAGGCGAACTGAAAAATTTCTTCCAAAGAAACAAAAAAATGATGCCTGATTTCGATTATCTTTTAACGAGAACAGGCGAAAACAAAGGTAAAAGCAGTTTTTTGGTTTTTAAAAACAATAAATACCAAACCATACAAACAGAAAATATTGCTTTTTTCTACATCAAAAACGAAACACCAACCATTGTTACTTTTGATAAAACAGAATATCAAATTACACAATCTCTGGATGAGGTCCATAAGCTGTTATCTCCCATTCAGTTTTTCAGAATCAACAGACAATATTTGGTGAACTTTTCGGCAATTAGAGAAGCAGAACATTATTTCTCAAGAAAATTGATTCTAAAACTTACTATTCCAACAGAAGAAAAATTATTAGTTGGAAAAGAGAAAGCAACGGCGTTTTTAAGCTGGCTGGAGAATCGATAGGTAAGGATTTAACCGCAAAGCTCGCTAAGTTTTTTAAAGCAGCAATTCTATAAAAACGCAAAGGTCGCAAAGCTATATGAATAATAGCTTTACGATCTTTTTTTTGCCACAGATTATTAGGATTAAAATGATTTAAAAAAATCTGTGGAAATCAATCTAATCTGTGGCAAAAAAACTTTGCGACTTCGCGTCTTTGCGAGATTAAAAAAAAATTGCTCCCGATAGCTATCGGGATTGCGTAAACCTTTGCGTACTTTGCGGTTAAATAAAAATCAAACTTTAGAAGGAGGCATTCCAAACTGTTTCTTAAAAGCGAATGAAAAATGCGATAAATCTTCAAAACCTACTTCCAAATAAACTTCAGAAGGTGTTTTTCCTTTTTCTTTAATTTGATAATACGCTTCCTGTAATCTTTTCTGGATGAGCCATCGGCTTGGCGAAATATCGAAAATACGCTGAAAATCCCTTTTAAAAGTTGCAAGACTTCTTCCGGTTAAATACGCAAAACGATCTAACTGCACGTTAAAATGGAAATTCTTTTTCATAAACGCTTCCAGATCAATTTTTCCGGGTTCGTTAAAATCAAAAAGAATATCTTTTAATTCCGGATTGCATTGCAGTAAAATCGTAATAGCTTCATTTACTTTTAAAGCCTGAAGTTCTTCGGTAATTAATTTGTCTTCGTTTATGTACGGAATCAGCGAATTCATAAAGCTTTTTAATAACGGCACTTCTTTTAACTGAAGAACCATTTCTGTTTCCGGGCTTTTAATTAAACTCGTTTTTTGATTGTATTGAATAGAATAATCCCGAAGCGCTTCCTGATTGAGATAAATCGAAATAGACTGAAAAGCTGTATTAGGATCCGGTTGTTTGATGAATTTTATGAGCTGATTTCTTCTAATGAATCTAAAATCACCAGGATTGAAAACATATTCTTTACTGCCGTTATTAAGAGTCAGTACTCCCGAAATTTGGAAACTCAAAACATGCTGTGAAGCAAACTGTTCGCCTTCTCTGTTCTGTGTGTAATAACAGGAATAAGCAATTGGCGAGTTTTTCTGATTTATTTTTGAATCGTTCATATCACAAAATTATGAAAATTAAAGTTGGAGAATATTTTAAACACATAGAAACATAGATTATATTCTAAATAAAAGATGTTTAAAAAATCTAGATTTTCACACATAGCTTTGTCTTTAAAATATTTCACGCAGATTTTAATGATTTAAGCAGATTCAGCAGATTTTTTTTAAATTTAATCTGCATAAATCTACCAAATCTGCGTGAAAAAATATTAAGCTATGTTTGTTCAAAACAAGTGAAACGCCTTTATAGACAAAGAAAGCTATGTTTCTATGTGTTTAAAAAATTATGCGTTATAATGATCTCATTGTTATTGCCATTGATATTGCATTTTGTAATTGTTATTTTTTACCGCTAAACCATTTAGCTTGCGCAGAATCTAGAAAACTTTCAGAATCTACGTGATCTGTAGACAAACTTACATTCATCCATTTTTCCATTTCTTCGGTTCTGTTTTGATCAGCGATTTGCAAGATTCCAATAGCCTCACTTCCCAGCACTAGATGCACAGGCGGATTTGGGTGCGAAGCGAGATCAACCATAACTTTTGCTGCTTTTTCAGGATCACCAACCGGAACAAAATTTCCAGCTTTAAAGAAATCGGTACGTTGTTTTACTGCCTCGTAACCTTCAATATCTTCAGCGTATGTCATTGATGCGCCAGCCCAATCAGTGCGGAAACCGCCTGGCTCAACACTCGTTACAAAAATTCCAAGCGGTGCAACTTCTTTGGCTAAAGCCTCTGTAAAACCTCCAAGACCAAATTTCGCTGCCTGATACATTGTTAATCCCGGATTTCCAACACGTCCGCCAACAGAGCTGATTTGTAAAATACGCCCTGATTTTTGTTTACGCATATAAGGCAGAACTGCACGCGTAATTTCAATTGGCGCATATAAATTAGTTTCTAACTGACTGCGAACCTGTTCGCTTGTATAAGCCTCTGCTGCACCAATAATTCCGAATCCTGCATTGTTAACCAAAACGTCGATTCTTCCAAAATGTTCAACGGCTTTATTTACTGCCTGATGCACTTCATCATAATTAGTTACATCTAATTTTAAAGGCAGAATCTGATCCTGAAATTTTTCTTTTAAATCATTTAACTGATTAATGTCTCGTGCAGTTGCTGCAACTTTGTCACCGCTTTCTAAAACTGCCTCAGTAAGATTACGACCTAATCCTCGAGAGCTTCCTGTAATAAACCATATTTTGTTCATTGTAATTGTGTTTTTAAGTTCATTACAAATTTACGTCGAGAAGGAAGGTTGTTGCTTTGTTGAAAAGCTCAATTTAATTTGTTTTAAAGCTCAGGGTTTTTAAGTTACAAAGGTGCAAAGGAGCAGAGGGACAAAGGTTTTTTTTAAGGATTAAAAAGATTTTTTATGCATTTAAATAATTATTAATGTGCATAAAGTAATTGTTAGTTTTAATTGCCTCCAGCTTTAGCTGGAGGTTACTTAAAGTCTGTTTGAGGGGCTTTAGCCAAAATTTTGAGTTCAGGTTAAAAGTATTTTGTTTCAAGCAGATTTAAAAGATTTAAGCAGATGTGAGCAGCTATTTTTAAAAATCTGCCCAATCTGCTTAATCTGCGTGAAATAAAACTTTGTTCCCGGATAACTATCGGGATTGTGAGATTAAATAAGACATCTTAATTTTCCTCAGGAACTCTAGCCGTATAAGTTACGCTGTATAATCTTCTAAACATGATATAAGTAACACTTACCATTACAAAGGCAATAATGGCATCAATAGTTGCGGGGAAACCTAAGACAACCAGTTTTGAAAAGAAAGCGAAGATAATGTCAAAAAATACGCCCACAAATACCCATTCTTTTAATCGTAATAATTTGTTAGGAATTAATAAGGTAATAACTCCAGAAACCTTCATAACACCCAGGATGTAAATAAAATGTGCAGGGTAACCTAAAAGTTGTGTGATTTCCCAAACTAATTTGTTTGTTGTTAATTCAAAAAATCCGCTGGCACCAAACCATAAAGAAGTTAAAATAATTCCTGTCCAATAAATAATTTTTGTTGTTTTTGCATTCATGATTTTAAATTTTAAGTTGTTAAACAGGACAAAATTGCATCAACGGCAGTCGATTTCATATTGGTATTTTGGTGAAACGGACAAATTGAAATGCGAAATAGACAATCGATAAGTTCATTTGATTTTATAACTTTACAAATGACTTTCAAATCAAAAAGTCACCATTTAAAATGCAGGCTAAAACACTTTTACAAGAGCATATCACTAAAACAGCTTCGCTTAATCAAGAAGAATTTGATTATTTCTTTTCGCATTTCAAATCTTTGACTTTTAAAAAAGGACAAACGATTATCAGCGAAGGCGATAAAGTCGATTGTGAATATTTTGTGATTTCTGGCTGTTTGAAAGCTTTTTTTATAAATGATGAAATCAAAATGTACATTCTTCAGTTTGCTATGCCAACCTGGTGGACATCTGACTATAATGCACTTTATAACCAAACTCCCGCACAAATAAATGTAGACTGTATTACAGATGCCGAAGTACTGTGTTTATCCAGCGCCGATCGCGAAAAACTCTGTTCAGAATTTCATCAAATAGAACATTTCTTTCGCTGGAGAACCAACAAAGGGTATATTGCTTCTCAAAAACGCCTTCTATCATTTATGAATAATAATGTAAAAACGCGTTATGAAGAACTTTTGGCTTTATATCCGCAATTGTACAATTTAGTGCCAAAACATTTAATTGCTTCTTATTTAGGAGTTTCCAGAGAAACTTTAAGCCGACTTCATAATTCTTAGCTTTTTAGCCACAGATTCCACAGATTAAAATGATTCTTTAAGCAGATTTGTTTTCACGCAGATTTTGTTGATTTGAGCAGATTCTATTTGAATTTGCGTTGTAAAACATAGCCCGTGGTTTCAACCACGAGGTTTTTGATTATTAAAATATTTTGCGTTTCAGCGGTTGAAACCGCTGGCTATGTTTAATTTTATATCTAAAAGCTCAGCACCTTAGGACCTTAGCAGCTTAGTATCTTAGAACCTTTTAAACCTAAAAAAACGAATGTGATCTACATCACGTAACCCATTTCTATAACCGCCGTTCCTTTGTATTGTACTTTTAAATACAATAAAAATGGAAACAATAAATTTTAATATCGTAAGCTCAAACAGCAGCGTAGAATGGACTGGCAGAAAAGTTACCGGTGCTCATAATGGTACAATTGGTATCAAAAAAGGTAATTTCATCTTTAATGATGGAAAAATAAAAGGAGGAAACATTGTTATCGATACAGCCTCTATCAAAATTCTGGACGTTACAGATGCGGCAACAAATGCTCAGTTTGCTGGACATTTGGCTTCAGATGATTTTTTCTCTATCGAAAAATTCCCAACTGCTTCTTTTGATGTTTTAAGTGTAAAAGAAATATCAAACACTGTTTATTACCTGGAAGGAAACCTGACCATAAAAGATATTACACATCTTGTGGGTTTTGAAGCTGAAATAAAAAACAGCAGTAATAGTATTTCACTTTCAGGGAAATTAATTATCGATCGTACAAAATACGATATCAAATTTCGTTCAGGAAATTTCTTCAAAGATTTGGGAGACACTTTAATCTACAACGACTTTGAACTTGATTTTAATATCACAGCCGAAGCCGTTTTTTCAGGACAATCTAAAAACTAATTATCATGCCTTACGTAAAAATCGAATTGACCCGCGAAGGAGTAACACGCGGGCAAAAACAAGAATTAATCAGCGGTATTACCAATCTGATTACAGAAGTATTAAATAAAGATCCGCATTTAACCCATGTTGTGATTCAGGAAATAGAACTCGACGATTGGGGTTATGCAGGAGAACAAGTATCAGTATTAAGAGAAAAAGGCATAACAGCCGATAAAAAATAACATCATGAAAAAACAAACTATAATCGTTACCGGAGCTGCTTCGGGAATTGGAAAAGGAATCGCTAAATATTTTTTAGACAGAGGCGATAATGTAGTAATCAATTCGTTAACAGAAAGTGTATTAGAAAAAACGTTCAATGAATTTGGTGCAGGCGATAATCTGGCAAAATTTGCCGGAGATGTAAGCGATAAAAAAACAGGAGAACAACTGGTTAAAATTGCTTTAGAAAAATTTGGTTCTGTAGATGTATTAATCAATAATGCCGGAATTTTTGCCAGTAAACCATTTTTAGAAGTAGACGAGGCGTATTTAGATACCTTTCTAAAAACCAATTTAAAAGGAACTTATTTCACAACTCAATCTGTTATTCCGCAAATGCTTAAACAGCAGGGAGGCGTAGTAATTAATATCGGAACGCCATTGGTAAATCATGGTTTAGGCGGATGGCCCGCTTCGGCACCTATTTCAAGTAAAGGAGCAATTCATGCCTTGACGATTCAGTTAGCGGCCGAATTTGGAAAACAAAATATTCGTGTCAATACTGTTGCTCCGGGTGTAATTCGTACGCCAATGCATGGTGACAATGCTGATCAGAGTGCCGGACTGCATTTATTAAACAGAGTAGGAGAGACCGATGATGTTTCTGAAATGGTTTACACTGTTGCCAAAAGTAATTTTATTACCGGAGCCATTATTAATGTTGACGGCGGAAAAGGTGCAGGACACAATTTAAATTAAATGAAAACGATTTTATTAACTGCTTTTATGCTCTGGAATTTTCAGGGCATAAAAGCTCAAAATACAATTAAAATGGAAAATCAAATAGAAATTCAGGCTATTACAGATGCCATAGAAAATTATTATTTTAAAGGTATTTATGAAGGTGATGAAATACTTTTAGGAAGTGTTTTTCAACCCGGAACATTCCTGTTTGGGGATGTAAAAGGACAGCCTTATTTTAAAACAGTCGATTTGTATCTGGATGGTGTTAAAAACCGACAAAGTCCAAAGGATTCCGGTAAGCCGTTTAAAGGAGAAATTCTGCATATAAGCGTTGTAAATTCTATTGCTGTAGCCGAATTAAATGTTAAAATGTATGACTTTAATTATCGGGATTTTTTATCTTTCCATAACATTAACGGCCGATGGCTGATTGTTAACAAAATGCTGACTGATACCAGCAGATAATTTAAATCTTGAAGCAATGTGGTACAATACAAAAGCTAAAGAACTTTTAGGAATTGATTATCCAATTTTACAAGGCCCTTTTGGAGGCAATTTATCAAGTGTAGAATTAACAGCTGCAGTTTCTAATGCAGGCGGATTAGGCGGTTATGGAGCTTATACAATGAGTCCGCAGGAAATTTTCGACATTGATAAACAGTTAAAAGCAGCCACAAATAAACCCTATAATATCAATCTTTTGGTTTCAGACCATGATATTCCCGAAGGCGGTTTAACCGATGAACAGTTTGAGAAAACAAAAGCCGTTTTTAAACCGTATTATGATGAAGCTGGAATCGCACTTCCGGAAAAACCAGCTCCATTTCAATCTAGATTTGAAAATCAGCTGCAGGTTATTTTAGACGTTAAGCCAAAAGTTTTCAGTTTTATGTTTGGCGTTCCCTCAGATGATGTTTTAGAACAATGCCGAAGATCAGGAATTGTAACGGTTGGAGCAGCAACAACTCTCGATGAAGCTGTTTTTCTGGACAGCAAAGGCGTTGATATGATTATTGCTTCTGGTTTTGAAGCAGGCGGACATCGTCCTTCTTTTTTAGATAAATCTGAAGCTTCTTTAACCGGAACTTTTGTTCTATTGCAGTTAATGCGCGAAAAAATAAAAACACCCATAATTGCAGCCGGCGGCATTGCTGATGGAAAAGGAATTGCAGCAGCTTTAACTTTAGGAGCAAGTGCTGCCCAGATAGGAACCGCTTTTTTAGCTACAAACGAATCTAATGCACTGCCAATTCACAGAGAAATGCTGTTTTCTGATGCTGCAAAATACACCACACTTTCACGCGCTTACACAGGAAGACTCGGACGCGGGATTACAAGCCGGCTTGCTAAAGATATAATGGGAAAAGAATCAGATATTCTGCCTTTTCCATTACAGACTACTTTTATTGCTCCACTGCGAAAAGCAGCGCTTGATAAACAAAAATGGGATATGATATTATTTTGGGGCGGTCAGATTTCTCCAATTTTAAAACATACTAAAGCTTCTGTTTTGATGAATGCTTTGATTGAAGAAACTACAGCTTATTTTGATGGATTAAAATCATAATTCTAAATACAAACTCATTTCATAACCGAAATGAGTTTTTTTTATGTCTTATAAAAACAAGCTAATCAATCATATTGGGATTGATGTATGAATTTCCATTATAAAATTGATGCATCTTTTAAATTTATATTTTGGTATAATTAGTTTAAATACAGTGATTTATATTTTGTTGAATAACACTTTTTTAATAAAAATGAAAAAAACTTATTTTATACTTGACTAATTTGGTAGAATTAGTATATATTTGTATCACAGAAAAATTATATAATGATACTTATCCAGAAAGACTGAGGGAATAGGCCCAATGAAGTCTTAGCAACCTGTTGCCGAATAAGGTGCTAAATCCTTCCGCTATAAGCGGGCAGATAAGAAAGATTTCCTCAAAATCTGAATAAGTTCATCCATTAAAATTTATTAAAATGAAAACAGAATCAATTTTATACGCCGGTTATGAGCTTTTGAATATAATTTTAGAAGAAAATAGTCTGGCCGTTTTTCGAATGTAAAAACACGAATTCTCTCTTAAACCTTCTTTTTAAAATACAATCTGCTGATGGTTTTTTCATCGGCCTGAAACCCTTTTGTCTAATCTAAAAACTAAAAATAAAATGAAAAAAATACTATTAGGTTTTGCTTTGTTTCTTGGAGCTGTTCAAACTCAGGCTCAGGAAAGTAATTTACAATTAAAAGGAACTGTTGTCGATACCGTTGCACAATACGTTTACTTACAGAAATTTCACAATAAAATGTTTACCACAATAGATTCAGTAAAAGTAAAAGACGGAAATTTTAGTTTTAAAACAAAAGTAAAAACGCCTGAATTATACGGATTAAGTGTAAACACAGAAAGTTCGCCTTTGTATGTTTTCCTTGAAAAAGAACCAATTACAGTAAAGCTGAGTCCGAAGAAATATTATACTGCTTCTGTCGTTGAGGGTTCAGCTTCTCAGGATTTATTCGAAACCTATAAAAAGAGCAAAGATCCAGAAATCAGCAAATTTATAACTGAACATCCAAAATCTATTGTTTCTGCTTATGTCTTATACAGAAATTGGTCGTACAGATTAACACCTGAGCAGATTACACAAAATATTGCCCTGCTGGATAAAAGTCTTCAAAATACCACTTACGTGAAAGAATTAAAAGAACTGGCTGTTGTTTTAGACGGATTAGCAGTAGGTAAAAAAGCCCCAGATTTTACAGCCAATGATCCTAACGGAAAGCCAGTTCGTCTCTATGATAATTTAAAAGGTTACACTTTAGTCGATTTTTGGGCTTCATGGTGCGGTCCATGCCGAAGAGAAAATCCAAATATCGTAGCCGCTTACAAAGAATTTCATGACAAAGGATTCAATATTGTGGGAATCTCATTAGATAAAAAGAAAGAAAACTGGATTAAAGGAATTCAGGACGATAATTTAACCTGGACACATGTTTCTGATTTACTTTTCTGGAACAGTGCCGTTGCCAAATTGTACGGTGTAAGAGCTATTCCGGGAAACTATTTAGTAGATTCTAAAGGAATAATCGTTGCAAAAAATCTGCACGGAGAAGAATTACAATCTACATTAAAAAGACTTTTAGAAAGTAAAATTTGATAAAGAAATACGCAATCTTGTCATTCCGAGGAACGAGGAATCACACTAGAGAATCCATATAGAAAGTCGTCAATCTTTGTCGAGTTACATGTGTGATTTCTCCTCCGTCGAAATGACAAAAAGAAGAATAAAACACATGCAAATACAATTTAGTTAATTAAAATGATAAAGGAAATGAATGCTATTGAGCCAACAACAAAACCAACAGAGTCTGAATGTTACTTTTCTAAGTTTAGAGAAAATACAGTAGGAATTGATCATACTTTCGAATCGGTTTACGGAGAACAAAATCTGATATATGCTGACTGGGTTGCCAGTGGAAGGCTGTATATCCCGATCGAAGATATAATGCTCAACAAAATAGGTCCAATGATTGCCAATACGCATTCACTTTCAAGTCAAACAGGAAAAACGTCTACGTATGCGTATCAGTATGCGAGAGATGTCATTAAAAAATCGGTTAACGCCAATCAATCAGATGTTTTGATAACAACCGGAAGCGGTATGACTGCAGCTTTATCGAAACTGCAGCGTATTATGGCTCTGCGAACAAAATCAGATCAGGACAGACCTGTCGTTTTTATCACACACATGGAGCATCATTCTAATCAGGTTTCGTGGTATGAAACAAATGCCGAAGTTGTGATTTTACCGCCAGATGAAAATAATTTAGTCGATCCGAAGGTGCTTTCTCAGGAAATCAAAAAATATGCAGACAGAAGCTTAAAAATAGGTTCATTTACGGGCTGTTCGAATGTTACGGGAATTATTACGCCTTATCATGAATTAGCTAAAATCATGCACCAAAACGGCGGACTTTGTTTTGTAGATTTTGCAGCTTCGGCACCGTATGTCAAAATTGATATGCATCCAAAAGATCCAGAACAGCAATTAGATGCAATTTTCTTTTCGCCTCATAAATTTTTGGGCGGACCCGGAACCTGCGGTATTTTGGTTTTTAATGAAAAATTATACCAATCTGATTTTCCAGATAATCCAGGCGGGGGAAATGTAAAATGGACCAATCCGTTAGGAAAATATTGTTACAGCGATGTAATAGAAGTGAGGGAAGATGGCGGGACTCCGGGGTTTCTGCAGGTTATAAGAACTGCTTTGGCTTTAGAATTAAAAGAACAAATGGGAGTTGAGAAAATCAAAAAGAGAGAAAAAGAACTGCTTGACCTTTGTTTTTCGAGACTTCAAAAAATACAGGGATTATCCATTTTAGGCGATTTAACCACAGAAAGAATTGGCTGTGTTTCTTTTGTAATCGAAGATATTCATTACAATTTAATTGTAAGACTTTTAAATGACCGTTTCGGAATTCAGGTTCGCGGCGGCTGGTCTTGTGCAAGTACTTATGCGCATTACTTGTTTAACATCAACGAAAAAAGATCGGCTGAAATTACAAATGAATTGTTACAGCGAAATCAATCCAATAAACCGGGCTGGGTGCGTTTATCACTGCATCCGATTATGACAAATGAAGCGCTTTTTTATATCTGTGATGCAATCGAGAAAATAGCTTCGAATTATAAAAAATGGCAGAAAGATTATGAATATAATCCAGTTTCGAATGAATTTGAAAACCCTGAAATAAAAGAAAATATAGCAGAAGAAGTAAATGAATGGTTTAAGTTAGTTTAAGTATAGTTAATTAAGTTTTAAACCCGACAGGTTTTTAAAACCTGTCGGGTTTATAATGAGTAATATTCCGTAGGAATATCTCGCTGGTAGAAAAATGGTATCGTTTTGTGTTATGTTCTGTAAGGACATTTGTTTGATTGAATTTGATATTTACGTCATTCATCAAACGTTCCTATGGAACGTATAATCAAAATTCAATTTTTGTTCTACCGACCAAACATTTCCAACGGAATGTTTTTTTAGAATTATTTAAGCGATTCGATAATCTTTTCCCGGTGTGCCAATCCCCAGTTAACTAAGGTTTCTGTAACTGGAAGCACTGATTTTCCATATTCGGTAATGGCATAAATTACGGTTGCGGGTTTGGTATCTTGTTCGGTTCTTGTAATAAGCAGATTAGTTTCAAGTTCTTTAAGTTCCTTGCTGAGCATTTTAGCCGAAATACCGTCAATTTCACGCTGCATTTTTTTAAAATGAATAACCTGATGAGTTCGGTTAGTTAAAAACCTTAGAATCATCAATTTCCATTTTCCGCCTAAAACGTCAAGACTGTCACGCATTGCCATAAGTTCTTCAGAACAATTGGCTTCCCGAAGTACTCCGTTATCATTAATTTTTGCCATACTAGTTTCTCTTTGGTAACCGGTTACCTTGGGTTAACCCATAACAAAAATAAAGTATTACGGCGATACTTTTGTAAACTAAAACGATAAAAATGAAAGCAGTTATATTACAGGAAAACCGAGAATTTAAGCTCGAAACAGTGGCAATTCCACAGCCAGAACCCAATCAGATTCAGGTAAAGATTACAGCTTCAGGATTTAACCCAATTGATTATCAAATGACTGAAAATGAATCTGAAAGAAAACTGATTCATTCGCCAATTCTGGGACGTGAATTTTCGGGAATAATTACGGCAATTGGTACAGAAGTAACAGGATTTAAAATTGGAGATGCCGTTTTCTGCGGTTCAGGCAGTATGGGATCTAATGGAACTTATGCCGAATATATTTGTGTTCCAGAGGAAATCGCGGTTAAAAAACCTCAAAATATTTCTTTTGAAGCAGCAGCGGGAATTCCATCGGCAGGACTTACGGCATTACAATCATTTAAAAGAATGAATGCTTCTGCAGCTGATTCGATATTTATTACAGGCGCTGCCGGCGGAGTAGGAAATATGTTTATAAAACTTCTTAAAGCTAATAATTTTAAAAAATTTTGGGTAACAGCCGGAAATGATGAAAGTATTGCTTCTTTGATCAACCTTGGAGTAAAACGAGAGCAAATCATCAATTATAAAAAAGAAGATGTATACGAAACCGCTCTTTCTTTAAACGAAAATAAAAAGTTTGATATCGTTGTGGATTTGGTTGGAAATAGTATTTCTGATATCGCTGCAAGACTTTTAAAAATAAACGGAACTTATATTGACGTCACAAATTTTTTAACGGCAGAATCCCGCAGTATTCTTTTTTCTAAAGGTGCAGCAATTTACAATATTTCTAATTATGCATACGGAATTGAGAAGCAGTATGAATATTACAAAAATAGTTTAAGTGAGTTAAGTTATTTAATAGAGAATGAAATTATTAGTCCGCCTAATATTTCTGTAATTGGTGAGCTAAATGCGGAAATTGTCAACAAAGCGCTGGCTGTTTTGCGTGAGAACAAAACATACGGAAGAAAATTAATAATGAAGATTAATAAAGAATGAAAACAATACCAAGAAGAATCGTAACGGGCTTACGAAACGGAAAATCAATTATCGAACAAGATGAAATCGTGAGCAATGTATCTGAGCATTTTCCGGGATTAATTATTTCTGATATCTGGTCGACTGATAGTACACCGGTTAAATTTGAAGAAAAAAGAATTGAAAATACCGCTTTTCCCAATACACCAAAAAACGGAAGTTATTTTCGTTATGTACAAATTCCACCCGATAAAGATTTAGGAATTGAAGCACCTCAAGGTCAGCCTCATCCGTTAATGCATCAAACTGATACTTTAGATTACATCGTCATTTTGGCAGGTGAGATTTATTTGATAGTTGATGAAGAAGAAACGCTTTTACAAGCTGGAGATATCGTAATTCAGCGTGGTACAAATCATGCCTGGAGCAATCGTTCAGATTTGCCCTGCATTCAGTTAGCTGTTTTACTGGATGCGAAAAAGGAGTAATTAATTTCAAGGAATCGTTATAGTAATCTACTATTTTGATAGGTTAATAAAAGTTTTGTATTTTTTACATAAAAATTAAAAATATCTGTTTAAATTTGCAACCGCAATGAGAAACGAGAACCAGAATTTGAATTATTATTATAGCTGCAGTATGATGTGCTGTGCTATTGCTATGAAATTCACTGATCTGGCTTATATATAAAATAATACAATTTATTTCAAAAAGCCTTTCATGAAGATTTGAAAGGCTTTTTTGTTTTAAAACCTTGAATTTGAACAAATGATTGAATTAAAAAATGTTACCAAAATTTTTCATCAGAAAGACAGGATAGTTTCTGCTTTGGATGGTGTTTCGCTCATGGTGCCGCCAGGAAAAATCTTTGGCGTAATTGGAACTTCGGGAGCGGGGAAAAGTACTTTAATCCGTTGTGTCAATTTATTAGAGAGACCCACATCTGGAGAAATTATTGTAGACGGAAAGGCTCTAATGCAGCTTTCAAACGCTGAATTGGCGATTGAAAGAAGACAAATCGGGATGATTTTTCAGCATTTTAACCTGCTTTCTTCAAGAACTGTTTTTGAAAATGTGGCTTTTCCACTTGAATTAGTGGGAACTCCAAAAGCCGAAATTAAAACGCGCGTTTTAGAATTACTGCAATTAGTAGGTTTAGCAGAAAAAGCAAATGATTATCCGGCAAGTCTTTCGGGCGGACAAAAACAAAGAGTTGCCATTGCCAGAACTTTGGCCAATAATCCGAAAGTTTTATTGTGTGATGAAGCAACAAGTGCACTTGATCCGGCTACAACACGCTCTATTTTGAATTTGCTGAAAGATATTAACCGTCGTTTAAATATCACGGTTTTATTAATTACGCACCAAATGGAAGTTGTAAAATCGATTTGTGATGAAGTTGCCGTTATCAGCCACGGAAAATTAATAGAGCAGGGAAGTGTAGGCGAAATTTTTGCTGACCCTAAACATGAGCTGACAAGAGAGTTTATTGCTTCGTCTCTTCATTTAGAAATTCCAAGCGTTTACGAAGAAAAATTACAGAAAGAAGATAACGGAACCTTAAATCCGTTATTAAAGCTTGAAATGACCGGAAAATCGGTTAATGAACCTGTTATTTCTGAGGTTTCAAGATTGTTTGATACCAATTTTAAAATTGTGAGTGCACAAATGGATCAGGCTGGAGATGTAAATTTTGGTGTTATGCTGATTGAATTATCAGGAAAACGCGAAAACTACGACGCTGCGATTCAATATTTTATTTCAAAACACATTAAAACAGAAATTATAGGTTATGTCTGATTCACTTATTGACTTATTAGTAAAAGGAACCTGGGAAACCATTGTAATGACATTTGTGTCGGGCTTTTTTGGTTTTCTAATCGGACTTCCAACGGGAGTTTTGCTTTTCCTTACCCGAAAAAATCAAATATTGGAACAAAAGGTTTTAAACAGAACTTTGTCAGTTGTGGTAAACGTTTTTCGTTCTATTCCGTTTATTATTTTAATCGTTTGGATGATTCCATTTACACGCGCTATCGTGGGAACTTCGATTGGTGTAAGTGCAGCCTTAGTTCCGTTGAGCATTGGCGCCGCACCGTTTATTGCCCGTTTGGTTGAGAACAGTTTATTGGGACTTCCGTCAGGATTAATTGAAGCGGCAAGAGCTTTAGGTGCAACACCTTTCCAGATTGTATATAAAGTATTACTTCCAGAAGCATTGCCTTCATTAATAAATGCAGCATCGATTACTTTGATTACTCTTGTTGGGTATTCTGCAATGGGCGGAGCAGTCGGCGCAGGAGGTTTAGGACAAGTAGGATATCAGTATGGCTATATTGGTTATGATGCCTTAACAATGAATTCGGTTTTGGCTTTGCTGGTGCTATTAGTATTTCTTATCCAATTTGCGGGAGATGCTTTGTCAAAGCGATTTGACCACAGATAATCTCAATTATAATTAACAATTTACAATAAAAATATATGAAACGTACTATTTTAAAAACGGCTGGAGTTTTGGCTTTGGCACTTGTTTTATCAAACTGCGGAAAGAGCAAAAACAATGATCCTCATTTTATAAAAGTAGGAGTTGCTGCCGGACCAGAATTAAAAGTAGCAGAAGCTGCTAAAAAAGTTGCTAAAGAAAAATTTGGACTAGAAGTAGAATTGGTTTCTTTTAACGATTATGTAGTTCCAAATGAAGCTTTAAGCCAGGGAGATATTGATGCTAATGCATTTCAGCATAAACCTTATTTAGATGAGCAGTCTAAACAGCGCGGTTATAAACTTGCCATTATTGGTAATACATTTGTTTATCCAATTGCAGGATATTCTAAAAAAATCAAAAGTCTTTCTGAACTGAAAAATGAAAGCACGATTATTATTCCAAATGACCCGACAAACGGAGGACGTTCGTTGTTGCTTTTACAGAAAAATGGTTTATTAAAACTAAAAGACGGCGTAGGTTTATTACCTAAAGTAACTGATATAGTAAGTAATCCTAAAAACTTAAAAATATTAGAGTTAGAAGCGCCTCAATTACCTCGCGCTTTAGACGATGCTAATGTTTCTATTGCGATTATCAACAATACTTTTGCTTCTCAGGCAGGACTGGTTCCGTCACGTGATGCTTTGTTTATTGAAGATAAAGAATCGCCTTATGTAAACTTAGTAGTAAGCCGTGAAGACAATAAAAACGAAGAAAAAGTAAAACAGTTTTTACAGGCTTTCCAATCTCCTGAAGTAGAAAAAGCTGCTGAGCATGAATTTAAAGGCGGTGCTGTAAAAGGGTGGTAGTTTTTAATTATGAGTTATGAGTTATTAGTTAAGGCTTACTTATCACTGATTTTATAAAAATTTAAAAAGGCAGATGAATTATTTCATCTGCCTTTTTTATTTAGAGGTATTTTTATCAGTGATCTCAAACCATGGAATGTCAAATCGGCCTTTCATTTGATGAATTTTTACTTCGTCATTTTCTTCATAAATATCATATAGTGTTTTTGAAACTATAATTTTATTTGTTTTTTGCTGTTTTGCCCATGGTGTTAGTTCCAGATGATAGGTATTAGCTTTACTAATATTATAATAATTCTTTTTAAGAATTGTCGAACTGTAAATTTGAGGATTTGATGTATCAAATATACAATTTAAAGAAATGCATGTACCATATGCATAGATAGAAGAAAAAAGCAATAAGAAAAAAGCAGTTGAAAAGACAGATTTATTCAGATCAAATTGTTGGTTTCTAAGAACAATTGCTATTGAAATAGAAATTATTATTATAAGAGGCAGCCAGAGATTAGAGTAATCTAGAATTTTAAAATCAATTAAAGCTCTAAATGCTAAAGCAAAAATAACTCCAAACAAACCAAAAGTAATGGAAGGTATGTCCTTATGTTTTTCTACATTAATTTTGAAGTTAGTTTTTTTTAAAACAAAGATGCAGATAATTGGAAATAATATTGAAATGATAATAGCATATTCATAAGGATATGGAATGAATATGGTCCAAAATGAAATTCCAATACCTAATTTGTTTACTAAGAGAATCGTTTTGTATTGATCGCTTATTTTTTTTGGTTTATGTTTTATTTCGCCCAAGTTTTTTGATTACAAATATAAGAGGATTTTTCTTATTTTTTTATACTTTGTTTTTATTTGAAAAATATGAATATAAGTATTTTAAATAAATGTCTTATTGTTTTGTTTTTCAGTCTTTTACTGGATGTTTAATTTTTTTATGCCAATTACATTTGCATCGTAAAAACTTGAAAAACAACTTTATGAAATTCTTAAGTCTGACTTTGTGTTTTGTATTATTTTCTTTTGGAAATCCTAAAGAAAGTAAAAATGAGATTAAGCCCATAAATGTTGAAATGGAGCGATTTAGTTCTCAGCTTGCAGATGTAAAAGCAATGATTAAAAAGAATGCTTCTTATAATACTAAAATTGCTTTTTTTATTGATATGAGAATCAAATCAGGGAAGAACAGATTTTTTGTTTATGATCTAGAAAAAGATCAAATCCTGGAAGAAGGACTTGTTGCAAACGGCGCAGGTTCTGAAACAGGAATCAGGGGAGAATTAAAATTTAGTAACGAGACTAATTCTAAATGTACTTCTTTAGGCAGATATATTGTTGGTAAATCCTATAAAGGAATGTTTGGAAAAGCTTATAAACTGGCAGGTTTAGACGAAACCAATAATAATGCAGCTAAACGTGCTATTGTTTTACACTCGTATTCTGCGGTTCCTAATGAAGAAAAGGATTATTATATTTCAAACAGTCAGGGATGTCCAATGGTGAGCGAAACTTTCTTTAAAAAGCTGGAGAAAATAATCGACAGTTCAAAGTCGAATATTATTTTGAATATTTATTATTGAGTTATGAATTATGAATTATGAGTTATGAGTTATGAGTTCACAATTTACCATTCATAATTCACAATTAATTCATAACTCATAACTTTTTTTAGAATCTTTTATATTCTACACCGTGCTTGTCGGCATAAGGCAAAAGTAAATCCATTACTTTTTTGTATTTTTTATCCAGTTCGATGCCTTTTGTATCATCAAGCTGTTTTGCTGCAAGATTGATTTCTTCCTCACTTTTTCCTTCGTCTATCATTTTGGCAATTTTTGGAAAATCGTTTGTTTGAACTTCCTGAGCATATTCAAATAATTCAATTCCGGCTTTTATAATCGGTTCTGTTTCATCGGTTTTGCTTAGGGCGTTAATTTTTTTGATGTCTTCTTTAAACGTGTTTCCGTAATAAAAATTAACTGCATCAACACAATTAGAAGAACGCATTGATTTTTTATCATCGGCAAGAGCTTGTAAACTTCCGTTTTGTTTTTGCTGATAGTATTCTTTAAATACACGCTCAAAGCTTTGTGGAATTTTATTGGCATTTAAACCAATTAGTTCAAAAACTCTGTTTGGAGAACTGTCTGTAAAAAAATTACATGAAAACAATAAGGTTGATACAAATACTAAGGCGAAGATTTTCTGGATTTTCATATATAAAAATAATTAAGATTGTACAGATTGAACAGATGCTGTCAGCTGGTTTAATTTTGCCAGAATATGTTTTTCATATTCGGCTTGTTTTTGATCGCTTTTTCTCCCTGAGCTGAAGTTTTCGCTGATGAAATAATTTTTAATAAAATGGCTTTTTCTGGCGCCTAAACTATAGTGCCAGCTTCCCATTTCGGAACTTACAAAGATAACAGCTTCTTCTAATTTCATGATTTTTTTATCAGGAAATAATGGTGTCATTTTGTAAACCGCATTATTTCTGCTGTCAAAAGTATAGCGAATTCGGGCTCTGATATAAATATCATACAAACTATGCAGTACGCCATAAGCTAATAAAACGTAAAGAGAATAAAACCATACTTCGCCCAGTTTCTCTTCAAAAAAAGAAAGTACAATTGCCGCAGCGATAATACCAGCTAAAAACCACTGCGATATTTTTTGCAGTGGTTTAACAGGCTGGAATGAAAAAGAATGGGCAGATTCTGTTATATTATATTTTTCACGAATGTTCATTGCTGTTCAGTATTTCATCAATTTCATTGGCCAGATTTTGAATTTTTCTGCTGGTAAAAGCTTGTGCAATCATGATACATTTTTCCTTTCCGTCTTTTAAATAATAAGCATTCAGAGAAGTATTTGTAGTAAGCATATATTGCCTAATACGTACTAATTCGAAGTTTTGAAAATCTTGCAGCGGAATATGAACCGGCGGATTTATAAGACCAATTTTTGCTGTTATTTCTTTTTTGTCCATGTCAATACTCACGTGTTTCATCCAAATTGAAATAAAACACAGAACAGCAAGAATGCCAAAAATCCAAAACATAATAGCTTCGTTGAGCCAAAGACCCGCAGCAGCAAAAGCCGCCATTCCAAAGCTCACTATAATGCCAAAACCATATTCTCGTTTCAGGGTATATTGACTGCCGTTTTTTTCAAAATATTTTAAATGCTTCATTGTCATTTATTGTATGGTTACACCATCTATAATTATCAGGCTGCAGTACAATGAAAAATAAGAGCTTGAATAATCTCCGGTAAGCTGATCGCTCAAACTGTCTAATTTAGCGCCCTTAAATTCAAATTTTCTAGTTGGTGTTTTTCCGTATGTATCGACCATTGTAATATGTCCGTCAAGACCGTTTTTACTGGTTGCAAAAGCGCGCAGTAAATTAATGTCCTGTTTTTCAAAATCCAGAGAGAAATAGTAGCTTCTGTTATCTGTTTTATCTTCAGGATCTTTATAATTGGCTCCTTTGGTAAATGAAACCGTAGCCGAACGCAAAGGAACTGTAATCGTTTTGTTTCCGTCTTTTATTGATATTTCAATTTTGGTGCGTTTATCATCGCTTTGCCCAAATGAAATTTGTGTTAGAAAACAAAAGCAGATTAACAGTAATGAAAGGATTTTCTTATTCATAATAAATTTGATTTTAAAATTATTTTATACAGCAAGATTACTTCATACCAAATCCATTAACAATTGCGAATTGGTAAATGGAGTGTTTAGATTTTTATTTGGTTAATTCTGAAATATATCAGGAATAATGCGGTTTTACAGCCTTAATTAAGAGGTTGTAAGTAAGAGTTTTATCCTTTAAAAACACAGGTAAATTGTTTGGTTTGTATAATGACAATTTGTACTTTGCCATCAATTACCACTAATTATGCTCCAAAAAATCACAATTGATCTTCAAAATTTCAGAAAACAAAAACGGCTTTTTTATGTTTTGTTTTTGGTTTTAACTGCTTTCAAAATTCAGGCACAAGATATTTCTCCTATCGAAAAAATAGCAGCAGAAGGATATGCCAAACGTTTTTCGGATACTGTTTCCTGTATAAAAATTCAGAAACAGGCACTTCATCTTGCACACAAGAATAAGAACAAGGAAGATGAAGTGATTTGTTATGCTTATCTGGCGCTTACCCAAAGACGATTGCTTCATTTAAAAGAGTTTATGCACTATGCAGATACAGCTTTCTATCTTTCGCAGCATATAACTAAAATAAGAGCAAAAGCCCATGCATCGGCCGCAATGGGATCTTTAAAATCTTATATTGAAGACAAACCTCAGGCGTTGAATTATTTATTAGAAGCCTATACATTATTTTCTAAAGTCAATGCGCACGATCAATGTGCTAAAATTGCTTCAGATATCTCGTATTTGTTTTCTCCCGCATCGCCAACAAAAGTCGAAAAATATGCCAGAGAAGCCCTTGCACATGCAGAAAAATCCGGCGATTCAGAAAGCCAATTGTATGCAAGGCTTGCTTTTGGCGGTTTTTTGGCAGATAATTTAGAAACGGGCGGGATTTTAGAATGGGCCGAGCCGGTTAAGTTTTTTGAAGAAACAGTGGCTTTGGCGGAAAAAAATGCAGATAAAATTGTGAGTAAAAGCAATATTGGAATTGCTTATGTAAATCTGGCTGATCTTTATACAAAAGGACCAAAGCCTATAGATGAAAAAGCTTTTTTGTGGAATCTGCAAAAAGCAGAAAGTATTGCCAAAAAGTATAATGTGAAAATTATTCTGCGAAGTGCCATTGGACTCAAAGGATATTATTTTATGCAAAAGGGCGATTATATTAGGGCTGAACTTCTTTTTACAGAAGGCATTAATTATCAAAAAAGCCTGCCGTATACAGATAATTATCTTTTTACTGCTTTTTATAAAAGTTTAAAAGATGTTGCGGTAAAGAGAAAAGATTTTCAGGCGTATTATGGTTACGATACACTTTATTCAAAATATACACAGTTAAAATATAAGGAATCTACACAGGCGCTGCTTCAAAATGCTGATGCCCGTTATGAATCTTCTAAAAAAGCAGAAAGAATCAAACAGCTGGAACTGGAAAAAGAACTGGAGCAGAAGAATAAATTATTGGGTTACGGTATTGCGGGAGTATTGTTAATTGGTCTTGTTTTTATGTTTCGTTCGTATTATTACCGCCAGCGTTATTATCAAAACAGAGAAGATTTTCTAAAACAGGAACAGGTGCATAACGAACTTAAAATGCAGCTGATGGAAAAGGAAACCATCGAAAATCTGGCTGCGCGGTTGTCACTCGAAAGAAGGTTGCTGCGTTCGCAGATGGATCCGCATTTTATTTTTAACGCTTTGGGAAATATCCAAAGCATGATTTTACAAAAAGATACCATTCCTGCAGTTTCGTATTTAAATAAATTTGCCAAGCTCACCAGACAGGTTTTAGAGCAGTCGCGAAAAGAAACCATTTCGCTGGAAGAGGAAATCAATACTTTAAAAAATTATATCGAATTGCAGCAGCTTCGTTTAAATAATGGTTTTGATTATGTTATTGAATGTGACGAAAATGTTGAAACTGATCTTTTAATACCGCCTCTGTTGATTCAGCCGTTTATAGAAAATGCGGTCGAACATGGTTTAAAACCTCAGGAAAATAGTGTAAAAGGTTTGATCGAAATTTATTTTAAAGAAGATGAAGAACAGCACAGTTTAATTTGTACAATTAAGGACAACGGAATTGGATTAGCGGCTTCGCGAAAATTAAAAATAAACGATACGCATCAGTCGCTTTCGACAACTATTACTGACGAAAGGCTGTCTAAAATGCAGAAAGAAAACCCAAGTGCCGGATTTACGGTTAAGGAGCGTGATCCTGAAACTGACGGCCGCGGTTGTATAGTAATTCTAAATATCCCGATTTTATCATGATTTATAAAACGATAATTATTGAAGACGAACATCGATTAAGAGAAGCTTTGTCGATTATGCTCGAAATGGTTTCCGGCGATACAATTCAAATTGTAGGTTATGCTGAAAGTGTTACAGAAGCTGTAAAAATGGTTGACAGACTAAAACCTGATTTGGTTTTTATGGATATTATGCTGAAAGACGGAACTGGTTTTGATGTACTGCAGCAAATTTCATTTAATTCATTTCACCTGATATTTACAACGGCTTTTGAACAGCATGCTATTAATGCGTTTAAATACAGTGCTGTAGATTATCTCTTAAAACCAATTGATCCGCAGGAATTAAAAACTGCGATAGACCGCATTGCGATTCTGGAAGAAAGGGTTTTAGAAAAACAGCAGATTACAGAATTGCAGACCAATTTATCTAAAACACCGGACCGGCTTGTTCTGCCTACGCAGGAAGCAATGTATGTTGTAAAATTGGATCAGATTTTAAGATGTGAAACTTCGGGTTCGTATACAACGTTTTTTTTAACAGACGGCAGAAAAATAATGGTTTCTAAGCCTTTAAAGAATTATGAGGATATTCTGCTTCCGCCGATGTTTTTCAGGGTGCATCAATCGCATTTAATTAATGTCAATTCTATTTTGAGTTATTCGCGTGAAGGAATGGTACATATGAACGATAAATCGGTTGTGCCGATTTCGAGAGGAAAGAAAGAACAGTTTTTTAAATTAATGAAAGATGAAATTTAATTTCTGATAGTTCCTGACGGTTTATGTATTCAATTTATGCAAATACCAATTAAAAGTGACCAATGACAAAGTGCGGGTTTGGGAGCTGTTTTATTGTATCTATTTTTGACCTGTAACAAATAATAGAACCATGAACAATAAAACTTTATCAATCCTGAGCTATGTAACCATTATTGGCTGGATCGTAGCCTTTGTACAAAGCAAAGATGCATCACCAAAAAGTGATCTTGTAACGTATCACCTTAAACAAGGTTTCGGAATTTTTCTATTCTCATTAGTGGTGAATATTTTACTTTCTGTTGTAGTCTCAATTGTGCCTTCGCTTTATTTTTTAAGCTACATTGGTTATGTAATTTTCATTTTATGGATTTTCGGAATCATTAATGCGGCTAATGAGCAAAAGAAACCTATTCCTGTTATTGGGCAGTTGTTTGAAGGTAAATTTGGTTTCATTAACTAAACCTTCAATTTTACACTTTTAGCAGTGTTTTTTTATTTTTTTGGATAGTATTATTCTCTGTTGGGGAATACTAAAAACAGATCAGTTTCTATTAGTTTAACTTGTAGTTTGTTATTGAGGTTACTGAGACGTTTAAAACGGCACGCAATGCTGACAATAATTCTGATTTGAAAAGAGACAGTTTTTAACTGTCTCTTTTTTTATGATTTTAAATGCTGTTATACAGCAGGAAAATTTAAGGTTTCTATTTCTGATAAATTATCGTTGAATTTTACAAAACTGGCAGGAAATCCTGTTTTTATCTTTCCAATTTTATTTTCTAAACCTATGGAGGCTGCGACTCTTGATGTTGCCATTTTTAGGGCTTCATCTGCCGAAACATTTAAATGATTGTAAGCATTTTGTACAGCTTCCAGCATCGAGATTGTGGCACCGGCTAAGTTTCCGTCTTCGTTTCTGTAAAAACCGTTTTCTAAATGGGCATCAAAATTATCCCATTTAAAGTTTTCTACTTTGCGTCCCAGAAAAGTTGCGTCGCTTATTAAAAAGAATTTTTCCTGTTTGAGTTTGTATGCCACTTTTGCAGCCGCATAATCGCAGTGTGCTCCGTCTAAAATTATGGGAGCGTACACATTTTCATTTTCAAAAACAGCACCAACCAAACCCGGTTCACGATGACCAAACTGTGTCATGGCGTTGAATAAATGGGTAACGAGGTTAATTCCTTTTGAGAAATAATGCTGTGCTTCTTTATAACCCATTGTAGAATGTCCTGCAGAAATAGTTATACCGCTTTCCAGCAGCATATTTAATTGTTCATCAGTAAAACATTCCGGAGCAATGGTGATTACTTTTATAACGTCTTTTCCATGTTTGATGATTTCTTCCAGTTCAACATTTGTTGGTTTACGAACCTGATCGATGCTGTGCGCACCGCGTTTTAAAGGATTTAAAAAAGGTCCTTCTAAATGCATTCCAATTACACCATTATTGTGTTTTTTAATGTAATTGCGGGTAGCTTCAATTCCTTGTAAAATGGTTTCTTTTGATGATGAAATTAAACAGGGCAAAACATGTGTTGTTCCGTATTTCAGACTCGAATCGTAAATATCCTGAATAGTTTCTTCATTTGGAGTCTGGCTGAAATAATATTTTTCTCCTCCGTTTATCTGAATATCTATAAATCCGGCACCAATATGTTTTCCCTGCAGATCGATGGTTTTTATATCATTTGGAATTTCTTTTTGTACCGAAAGAATAGTTCCGTTTTCGATGATAATAACTCCATTATCAATTATTTCGTCACCAGTATGTATTATGGCATTAACAATTGCCTGTTTCATTGTAGTTGTATTTCTTATTTTTATTTGAAAGTGAATTTCCAGAATTACAAATGTATCAATATCATTCGTAAGTCATCTTATTTAAAAATAAAATAAAAGAAGCAGAACCTGTATAATTGAATGTTTTAATGGGAGACGGATTATTTCCACGTTATATTAATAAATTTATGTTTGTAAATTCAGGTAGAATGACGTTAGGTTGGGATAGAGTGGGGATTTCAAATTTACATAAAGAAAGATGTAAGAAATTTATTTAGATGTTTCAAGTTATAAAATTCAACCATTTTTTTGTTTTGAAACACTGTATTTTGGGCAGAAAATCAATTTTGATAAAAAAATAAGGGCAAAATTAATTTGCCCTGTTTCTTTCTTCTTCATTTCCAAAATTGCTTTGTTTAGACTGAATTTTTTGATTTCCAAATTTATAGCTTAACGAAATTCTAAAACCTCTCGTATCGTTGTAGCTTTTTGCATTAGTTTTAATGCCGTTTGATTGGTAACTAATTAATGGCTTTTGTGCATTTAAAAGATCTTCACCAACAATGGTAAATGCCAGTTTTTTATTTAAAGTGAGAACTTTAACCGAAACATCTAAAATATGTAAAGTTGAAATATTAAAAATCTGATAACGTCCCGGAAGCTGCAACCCATAATTGAGACCCAAAAACAAAGTTTTGGTATGGTTTATCGTAAAATCATTATTGATATAAAAATACCCGTTATAACCTTTAATCGAATTGATAAAATCAGTTTTAGATTTTACATTTTGATGGTTCAGATTAAATCCTGTAAAACTGTTCCACCAAGACCATTTGTTGAAATTATAGGAAGTCGAAAATCCAATTTGATACGTATCAGCATAATTTAAAGGTGTACTTCTGGTCACGTTTGTAACGGAATCAATAATCGATAATTCCTGTCCGAAATCTGAAACCTGAGAAAAATAAACAGAATTCACCCATTTTTGGTTTCGAATAAACGAAAATTCAAAATTATCAATAATAGAAGGTTTCAAATACGGATTTCCTTCAGAATAATAATACGGGCTTGTTTTAATAACAAACGGATTTAGATAATCAAAATAAGGTCTGCGGATTCTTCGGCTGTAATTCAACGAAAAAGTGTTGTTTTCATTCGGTACATACGTCACGTAAGCCGTTGGAAATAGTTTAATGTAATTATTGGTATTCGTTTGGTTTAAATTTTCTGAGAAACCTTTTGTCTGCGTGGCTTCAAATCGCAGACCAATCTGCGTTTCCCATTTAGAGTTTATTTTTTTACTTCCCGAAAAATACAAAGCCTGATTGTATTCTTTATAATTAAAAACATTCGACTGATTGATATTTAAAACCGGATTTCCCGTTTCATTATCATACACCACAAGATTGTTATTTGTGTTGGTATGAAAAGCTTTTGCACCAAAACTAAGATTAGCCCAGACAGCAGGAAATGTAAAATCAACAGCGGCTGAATAATTGTTTATTTTATTAAGATTGCTGTTTGTAGAAGAAAAGAAACTGTTAGAAATAACATTCTTATCAGCATCTAATTCATTGCCGGAAAAAAAGCGGTAATCGTCTTTTTGATAATTGAAATAATCAAGATCAACCGAAATATTTTTTCCTAAACTATCCAAAACAAAAGTATTATGAAGATTTACTGAATTCATTTTTGGAGCATTTTCAGCCTTTACATCAGATGCGATATAAGAACTTACAGCATCATCAGTATATATAGTCGTAAACGGATTGTTAGCAGAAACTCTATTATTAAAACTGCCCAGATAGCTCATTCCTGCAGACCATTTAGTACTTAGTTTATAATCTATTCCAAGACTTAAACTCAATAAATCGTTTTTAGTTTTATTGGCTGTTTCCTGTTTCCATACTTCATTTAGGTAATAAATTTTACTTTCAGAAGTTCTTAAAAGCTTTCCTGTTCCTTTGCTTACAGAAGTCTGTAGAGAAAGTCTATCTTGATTATAAGTAAATAATCCATTGAGGTTGCCGCCTGCGTATGTTTTTTGTGTGTACGAACTACCAATATTAGCATTCCATGAATTTGCTTTTGCCGTTTTCAGTTTAATATTAATTAATCCGCTGTTGCCTTCAGCATCATATTTTGCCGGAGGTGTTGTAATCACTTCAATACTTTTGATATTATCTGACGGAATAGATTTAAGAAATGCAGCCAAATCTTCCTGAGGCATTTTTTGTAAACGATCGTCAATCATAACCAGGATTTCTCCCTTGCCCACAATCGAAATAACTTCATTTTGCACGCGAACCGTTGGAGTTGCTTTTAGTGCGTCTAATGCAGTTCCGCCGGCAGCTGTTACCGAGTTTTCTACATTAAAAACAAGTCGGTCAACCTTTTGTTCAACCAGTTTTTTTCTTGATTGTATCGTCACACTTTCAAGCTGTACCGTTTCTTTAATTTCAATCAATCCAAAATCCATGTTTTGGTCAAGTATAATTTCTTTGTTGAGGTATTCTGTTCCAAATTGTTCCAGTAGCAGTTTGTAAGTTCCTTTTGCAGATTTCATTTCAAAATTCCCTAAGCTGTCGGTAGAAACAGATACAAGTATTTTATTGTCTTTTAATAAACTCGCAATTACAAACTCGACAGCAATTTTATTTTGATTTACTACTTTTCCTTTCAGTTCAAATTGCTGGCCGAAAGAATTGATTTTAAACAGAAGAACAAACACTAAAAGAATAATTTTTTTCATGGGTTTTAAATTAATTACCCTGCAAAACTGTATCGAAAAAAGGCTGGAAACTACTTTTATCGACAAACCCCCGCGAATAATCTACAAACCCTGTTTTAGGCTTTTTTTTGAATGTATATCTTTGAAAAAAATTAAAAAAACATGCATAAGGGAACTTTATCAAAAAAAGCAGAAATACTGATTCATATTGTCTACTGGTTTTTGATGGCCTATTTTACATTCATTAAAAACCCAATACGAGCAAGACTTTATGTGCCGGATTTGTTTTTTATAACCTATCTGATTGTTTTTATCCTGACTTTCTATTTCCATTATTTTGCAGTAATGAAATTCGTTTTTAAGTCCTTTCAGTGGAAAAGATTTTTTGCAGGCGTTCTCGTTTCTTATTTGTTTTTTACAGCTTTAAGATGGCTGATTGAGCAGGTTATAACTCATATTTTATTTCAAAGAATAAATTATACCAATACTGCATTTTTAAATTATATGTTCGATAATCTGCAGTACAGCAGTATGCCGATTATTTTGAGTTCACTGCTTTGGTTTGTTATTTATTTTATCCGTCTTTTAGAGTACAACCAGATTATTTTAGAAGAAAACAAAAGCACGGAGATTAAATTTTTGAAAGCCCAGATAAACCCGCATTTTATTTTTAATACCCTCAATAATATTTATTCGATGGTTTATTTTCAGTCAGACAAATCGTTAACGGCGATCGAAAAACTGAGTCAGATTATGCGTTTTACGACTTACGAATCGCAGAAAGAAAAGATTAAATTATCAGATGAAATCGATTATATAAAAGCTTATATCGAGCTTGAACAATTAAGACATCAGGAAACCGCTTTTGTTAATTTGAAAACCGAAATCGAAAATGAGTTCGAAGAAATTCCGCCTTATATTTTATCACCTTTAATCGAAAATGCTTTAAAACACGGCAAAACTTCTACCGAAAATCCTATTACAATTGATTTAAAAGTAAAAGACAAAAAACTCATTTTTAAAGTTTTAAATAATATTGGAACACAAAAAAAAGACAAACTGGGAGGAATTGGATTAGAAAACCTCAAAAAACGATTAGAAATATATTATCCGCAAAAACATCAAATAACATTTACGAACCAAAACAATCAGTTTACAGCCGAACTTGAAATAGATTTAAAATGAAAAAAATAAATTGTATCATATTAGACGACGAACCTTTTGCAGTAAAATTACTGGCAGATTATGCCTCAAAAGTGCCAAGGCTGAATGTTTTATATGCCGATTCTGATGTTTTTAAAGCTATTGAAATACTAAACAACGAATCTGTAGATTTGGTTTTTATCGATATCCAAATGCCGCAGTTAACCGGTTTAGAACTAATGCAGATGTTCAATCAAAAGCACAATTTCATTATTACTTCGGCTTATCCGGAATATGCTTTAGATGTTTTTCAGTTCCATGTTATTGATTATCTGCTGAAACCTATTGTTTTTAATCGGTTTTATCAAAGTGTTGAGAAATTTATTCGCTGGCAGGAAACCTTTCAAAATCTCGATTCAGAAGATTATTTATTTGTAAAAGCCGATAGAAAACACCATAAAATAGCGACAGATCATATTTTGTATATCGAAGGTTTAAAAGATTATATCCGAATTCATACTAAAGATGAAAAAATTATGGTTTTGGAGAACATGAAAGACATTTTAGAGAAACTGCCGTTAAACCAATTTGTGCGCATTCATCGTTCGTTTATTATCCCAAAAAACAAAATCAAGGTCATCGAAGGCAACCAGATTAAGATGACAAACGGGGAATTTCTGCCAATAGGCGAAACCTATAGAAAACTAATAAGTGACTGGTTAAGTTAAAAAGTAAAAAGCTCTCAAAATAATTGGGAGTTTTTTGTTTATAAAGCTGATTTTCTTCTTAATAAATTACAATTTCGTTTTAATAAATCAAATGTTTTCAGAGGCTTTTCATGTGGGAACTATGTAAATTTTAAATGTAATTATTTCTATTTTATCGGAATGGGCATAGTAAATTGAACTTTCAAATAACAATGCACCAAATGATGAAAAAATTACGAATATCATTAATTAATATACACGGACTTTTAAAAGGGTCAGGTCTTGAAATAGGAAAGGATGCTGATAATGGCGGACAGACGAAATATGTGTACGAATTGGCCGATTTTTTATCGCAGCATAAAGATGTAGAACATGTTCATTTATTTACAAGATTAATTGATGATCCTGCACTTTCGCCAGAATATGCAGTTCCTGTTGAAATAGTTAATGACAAATTAGATATACGCCGAATTCCGTTTCTGGGAAAAAAATACAAACCAAAAGAACAATTATGGGAAGGACTTGACACTTTTGTAAATGGCGTTGTACAGCATATTAAAGCACATAATATTTTTCCCGACTGGATTCATTCGCATTATGGCGATGCCGGATATGCCGCGGCAGAATTATCGGCAGTTTTAAATATTCCTTTTGCACATACAGGACATTCGCTTGGTTTTTATAAAAAGAAAAAACTGCTCGAAAGCGGTTTAAGCGAAGAAGAACTTGAAAAAAAGTTTAAGTTTAAACAAAGAATCGCTGCTGAAGAAAAAACATTAGAATTATCTGAATTTATTGTTACTTCGACAGAACAGGAAATAGAAACCTACAAAGTTTATAAAAACTTTGAGCTGGGAAAATACCATGCTATTTCTCCCGGAATCGACACCAGAAAATTTGCTCCTTATTATTTTCAGGAAACCGATATTGACAAACAAATGGAAGAAACCCAAAGAAAATACTGGGTTTCAGAAACTATTTCCAAATTCCTGACCAATCCGCACAAACCTTTTATTCTGGCGCTTTCGAGACCAGACCGTCATAAAAATCTTCATACGCTTATTGATGTTTATGGTAAAGACAAAGAATTGCAGAGTATTGCCAATCTGGTCATTTTTGCCGGAATCCGTAAAGATATTGCCAAAATGCCGGAATCTGAAAAAGACGTTTTAACCGATTTATTATTGTTGATGGATAAATACGATTTGTACGGAAAAATGGCGATCCCAAAAAAGCATGATGTCGAAAATGAAGTTTCAATTATTTATCGTTATGCCGCTGAAAAACGAGGCGTATTTGTCAATCTGGCCTTGCATGAAAATTTTGGTTTAACCGTTATAGAATCGGCAAGTTCAGGGCTTCCGGTTGTGGTTACGAAGAATGGCGGGCCTTCAGAAATTATTCCGGTATGCCAGAACGGAGAATTAGTCGATCCGCAGGACGAAAATCAAATTAAAAAAGCCCTTCGAAATATTCTTACCGATGAAAATAAATGGAAATATTATTCGAATAACGGCGCTATAAACATTCAAAAACATTACAGCTGGCTGAGCCACGTTAACCAATATGTTGAATTGGTCAACGAAAATTTATCCTTGTCATCTGGCGCAGGAATAAAAAAACTGCATTATCCTAATATTAATGTCGACCGCTTAAAAAGGAAAATCGATCATTTATTAGTTTCGGATATTGACGGAACCCTGATCGAACCCAAACTGAACAATCCCGGATTAAAGGAATTAAAAACACATCTTGTAAACCGCACAGAAAAAATGGCTTTTGCCATGGCTTCGGGCAGAAACTTAATGCTTGTAAAAAAAGTTATAGATGAAGAACAGTTTCCGCTTCCTGATTTTATAATTTGTTCTGTTGGTACAGAGATTTATTATACAAACGGTAAAGACTACATTCTGGACAAAGGATGGGCAAAATTCCTGGCCGGACGTTGGAAAAGAGACGATATTGTCAATCGCTTAAAAGAAGTCAAATGGATTAAACTTCAGGAAGAAAACGCCCAGAATCCGTATAAGATTTCTTATTACTACGAAAAAGAACATTATGACCATGAAGAACTCATTCGGGTTCTGGGGACAGGCTGGTACAAAGTAAATATAATTCCGAGTCACGGTCAGTTTTTGGATTTTATTCCCAAAAGAGCATCAAAAGGAAATGCTATAAAGTTTTTATGCCGTAAATGGGCCATTCCGCTAAGTAATGTAATTGCCGCCGGAGATTCAGGAAACGATATTGATATGTTTAGAGGTCCCGTAAAAGGTATTATAGTAGGAAACCGAAGCGCAGAACTGGCAGAATATGAAACCAGCAAAAGTATTTATGTTGCCCAAAACTTTGCTTCTGAAGGTATTTTAGAAGGATTAAAGTATTATAAAATAATTAAATAATCATGTATGTGAAAAATGCTCCGGAGGAGCATAATATTTATAGCATAATTTATAACGGAATATGCACACCGTGATTTTGAGCTCCTGAGGAGCGATATATAAGGTTTAAAATATACCGCTCCGCTGGAGCTTTATGTGCATGAAAATAAATTGTG
>NZ_JBQEMU010000002.1:0-17244 GCF_052044235.1 Flavobacterium sp. 22659 | reverse complement strand
GTATGTGAAAAATGCTCCAGCGGAGCATAATATTTATAGCATAATTTATAGCACAATATGCACACCGTGATTTTGAGCTCCAGCGGAGCGAAATATATATGGTTTAAAATATGCCGCTCCGCTGGAGCTTTATGTGCATGAAAATAAATTGTGNTATAAATATTATGCTCCTCCGGAGCTTTCATAGCAAATAAAAAATTAAATAATCGACAACTTCTGAAGGTATTTAAGATGATTAAATATTGTAAAATAATTAAATAATCATGTATGTGAAAAATGCTCCTCCGGAGCTTTCACAGCAAATAAAAAATTATAAACAACCAATTAAATAAGTAATAAAAATGTATTCAGGATCAGGATTTAGCAACTGGGAAATAGGAGACGTTGATATATTTATAGACGAAAATGGTGTACATCATTTATTTCACCTCATTATTCCCAATCACGATTATATTGCCCATGCAGTATCAAAAGACGGACTTTCATGGAAAAGAGTAAAAAATGCTCTTTGGGTTGGAGAACCCGGCGAATGGGATGATGATATGTTGTGGACAATGCATGTGAGTAAAATATCAGGTGGAAAAGGATATGAAATGTATTATACTGGTCTCAAACGTCAGGATAAAGGTATTGAACAGAAAATAGGAAGGGCGTTTTCAAAAGATTTAATTATCTGGAAAAAAGAAAACTTACACGGACTTCCTTTTAAAAGTGAAGCACCGCATTACGAAAGCCCTTCAAATAATCCTCGTGAATGGATTAGTTTTCGAGATCCTTTTAAATACCATTATCAGGGCGAAGATTATTTATTGATTTGTGCCCGAAGCGCTTCTGGACCAACTTACAGACGCGGCTGTATTGGAGTTGCGAAGCTGGAAAAGGAAGGTTTTGTACTTCAAAAACCACTTCATATTCCGTATGTATATGATGATGTTGAATGTCCCTGCGTTGTCGAAATTAAAGGGTCGCATTATCTTTTGGGTTCCATTAGGGAGGATATTAAAGTGCGATATTGGATGGCTCCTGATTTTAAATCAGAGTATTGTGCTTTTCATAATAATGTATTGCTGCCACAAGGAAATTATGCTGCGCGGGTTGTAAAAGACGGTGAGCACTTTTTAATTTATAATTTTTATTTTGCCGATGGAAATGTAAATACGCATCGTGTAATTCCGCCTCCAAAAGAATTGGATATAGATAAAAGCGGAAGACTTCTTTTAAAAACCTATCATCATTGGAACAATTTGTATCAAAAGACGATTTTGCAAAAAGATCTTCCGCAGCCAATGCCCATTTTAGGAAATCCAACTGCCGAATTTGAAATTGAGAATGAAAATAAATGGAGATTTGGATGCCGAAGCGGTTATGAAATTTACTGCTTCGAAAAACCATCAGTAGATTTTGTCTGGGAAGGAACACTTGCGGTAGAAGGAATGGGAAAAACCGGATTTGTAATTGAATGTGATAAAGAAGGAACGGGATATTATATTTCGATAGACTTTATGAACGGTTTTGTGCAGTTTAGAGCCTGGGGATTTAATGAAAAGGATGTAAAGAATAATTTCATTTTTGAAAACATTCAGACCAATCAATTTGAAATTCACGAAACAAAACAGATTTATTTCAAGATAATCCGTTACGGAAATTATTACGAACTTTCGATTAACGAAATTGTAAAACTGACATTACTGGATTTTAAATACAGCGAAGGAAAAATAGGAATCTACGTTTGTTCTGCCGTAGTGGCCGTGACAGATTCACAAATTCATACAATTCCGGAACCCGAAAATGAATATGCTGCATCTGATCCTGATAAATATTTGAAAGATTATATGAGAATCACACAGATTCAGAATTAGGTTTTAAAAACAAAAAACTCCCAATACAATTGGGAGTTTTTCTTTTATAGATTTTATATTCTATAGAAATTAGAATTTATTTGGTTTGCTTTCTACAATCTTACTCACTTTAAATACTAAGTAAATCGTAAGTAACATAATGGCAGAAGCGACCATTGCTAAAATATCATAATGTTCCAGTGGTGCATAACTATCTTTTTGATAGATAATTAATCCGGCAATTACAGCACCAAAACCTCCGGCCATTTGTTGTAAAGAGGAGTTAATACTCATAAAAGCACCACGATCCTGCGGATCAGGAACAGCAGAAGTTAAAGTTGTCGACGGAACCATTCTGCTCATAATAGTTGCCATCATGAATACATTTATAACCAAAACAATCCAGAAAGGCGTAGGGCCAAAATGAGAGTAAATATTAATTAAAATAACGGCCATTACAGTTGCAACCGCAAAGATTTTAAATTTATTTACCTTATCACTCAGTTTACCAATAAACGGCATGGTAAATAAAGTAGCAATTCCTGTAATCATGAATAATAAAGGTAATTCTTCATTTGTCACTTTAAGGTTGTTAATGGCAAAAGCGCTTCCAAAAGGCATCATCATAAAGCCGCCAATAGAAAGCAGGGCAGTAGACAGAAAACCAATTTGATAATTCTTTTTTGAAATGGTATGCACTAAGTGCATAATTGCTGTTTTTTCTTGCTTTAATTTCAAGTGCTCCGTAATAGGCTGTAATTTAGCATAAAGTATGATTGTGATTATAGCCGCCATTGCTGCAATCCATAAAAAAGGTACGTGCCATCCCCATGCGTTAGCAATGTATAAACCAATCGGGATTCCAAGAACCTGGCTTACACCAAATCCCATTTGAATAAATCCCATAACTTTTCCTCTCTGCTGTAAGCTGAATAAATCAGCAACAATAGCAAGAGAAATAGAACCAATTACACCGCCAAATAATCCGGTAAAGATTCGCGCTGCAACTAAAAGGAAAAAGTTTGGTGCCAAAGCACAAAATAAAGTTCCTATAGTAAAACCGATATAAAAGAAAAGCAGCAGTTTTTTCCGGTCAAATTTATCTGCAAAACCAGCTGTCAGTAAGCCTGAGACTCCGGCGCTGAAAGCATAAGCAGAAACAGCAACACCAAATTGAGAGGCCGTGATTTTTAAAGTCTTCATCATAATATCTCCAAGAGGCGACATTACCATGAAATCTAATACAACAGTAAATTGTGTAATGGCTAATAAAAATATAACCAGTTTTTGATAGCCGTTAAAACTGGGTTTCTGAGTTTGATTTTCGTTCATATATATTATTGTAATTCTTTGCAGTCAAAATCGTGAAAATTCAATAAATCGATTATTTGTCCTGCATTTAGTTTTTCGCTTATAATTCTAAGTACACAGTCAATATCCTCCTGATCGATTGTCCATTGTAATATTGATTTGTTGGCGTTTAGAAACGTCGCGATTTTGTTTTTACTTGACTCTGTTTTTATATTAGTTGCGAATATCAGTACATTCATAACATAAAAATTTAAGGTGTTAATGCTTTAATTATTAAGCTTAATGTTTCTTTTTGGACTTCTTTTGTTAACGTGAAAGGCGTGTTACCACCAAGTCCTCTTCCTTTTTCATGAAAACGAAGTAAATTGTACAAAGGCCCGTAAGCGATACTCCAGAAAACTTCTTTAGAAACAGGAACAATCTCTTTTCTTTCGATAGCTCCCTGCAGAAACTGCATCATGATTACCTTAAAATCAGCCAGGCTTTCTTTAATTATATCTTCGCCATAATTAGAGTTTTGAAGAATTTCCCAGCAGGCAATTTTATCTGTGTTTTCCATCATAAACGACGAACGGTTTTCCCATTGTTTGGCAAGACCTTCTGCAAAAGGCATGTCAGGAGAAAAACCTTTTAAAGAACTTTTAAAAAAATAAGTGCCCAGTTCGGTTCCCACTTTTTTGATCAAATCTTCTTTATCAGTATAATAAATATAAAGAGTCGCTACAGATATACCACATTCTTTTGCTAATCGATTCATTGCAAAGCCCTCGATGCCATGCTTTACAATCATTTCAATGGTCTTCTGTTTGACTATTTCTTCTTTATTAGTATCTCTCGTTCTCAATATAAAAGGATTTTTGTTGATGCAAAGTTATAATAATAAATGAATGTTTGCTTATTTATGAAAAATATTTTTTTTAGAATAATTATATTAAAACAAACTGTTATGCTTTTTTTATTATTTTTACTACTAACAGCTATCATATTAACCTGATTTTGTATGAGATACTGATTTTGCTTTACTAACTTTTAATTACTAAAAAAATGAGAAAAAACAACGATTTTGGTCTGCTGATACTTCGTATAGCAGTAGGACTTTTGATGCTTCTTCACGGTATTGGAAAACTTGGCGGCGGTTTAGAATTTATAAGCGGCATGCTTGAAGGAAAAGGAATTCCGGGTTTCATTGCTTACGGAGTTTTAATAGGCGAAATTCTAGCACCTATTTTAATAATAATTGGTTTTAGAACCAGAATCGGAGCTTTGCTTTTGGCAGTTAACTGTTTAGCCGCTGTTCTGTTAGTTCATTCTGCAGATATAGCTAAATTAAGTGATACCGGAGGCTGGGCAATAGAACTCGTTGGATTATACTTTTTTGGTGCACTTGCTTTATTTTTTACAGGCGGAGGAAGTCTGGCAGCTTCAAAAAACAACAAATGGGATTAAATAATAAAAACAGAAGTATATTACAGTTAATCAGTTATTTGTAATAAAATTCTACAGATATAAAAAAGAGGCTTTCGAGTCTCTTTTTTTGTACATTCTTTTAAGAAAAAAATAACAGCATCAGTACCCAAAACACCCAAATTCTAATGTTATTTTAATGTAGCACCCAAGATTTCGTTCTAACTTGCGCCCCTTTAAGGATTGGAAAAATGTTGAGTCAAATTAAAAATAGTATTTTATGTAAATGCCTTCAGGCGTTGCTGATCGGCTATTTTTTAATGAGTAGTATCAACGTATCAGGCACCTTCGGAAGAATTATAAATAATAATACCGAAACACATTCTGTTAAAGGAATGACTTGTAATTTTTTAAAGAAAATTTTTAAATGCGACGGTATTCCCGAAGAACTGGATGATTACGAAACAAAAGATACCAAAACTACAAAACTTGCCAAAGGGATTCCGTTATTAGAATATCTTGTTCCGGCTCATACCACACTCACTGGTTATGGTTTTCAACTGCAGGCAAAAGAAAAAAACTACATAGACAATTCTGTTTTTTCGTTTGGGTTTCATGGCAAAATTGATATACCGCCTCCACGAGTTATCATATAAATACTTAATTTTGTAAGGATTAGACATTTTTTTGTAATCCTTAATATGGTTTTTACCGTATATTAATATCTATCTATTAATCTTGTATTTATATATAAATTCATGACACCATTACAACGTTTTTACAACTTACTCAGACTGGATAAGCGCGACGTATATCAAATTATATTTTATGCTGCTTTTGCCGGTTTGGTTAACCTCTCACTTCCTTTAGGAATACAGGCGATTATTAATTTTATTCAAAGCGGACAACTGAGTGTTTCCTGGATTGTTTTAGTAATTTTGGTTACTATTGGTGTAGGTTTTGGCGGTATCTTAACCATTTTACAGCTTAGGATAGTTGAGAACCTGCAGCAGCGAATTTTCGTTCGTTCGTCTTTTGAATTTGCGTACAGAATGCCTTTAATTAAATTTAAAGAAATGTATTCTGAATATGCACCCGAAAAAGCAAACCGTTTCTTTGATACTTTAATGGTTCAAAAAGGAACAGCAAAACTATTACTGGACTTTTGTACGGCATTCCTGCAGGTTGGTCTGGGGATTATTTTACTGGTTTTGTACCATTCTTTCTTCATGGTAATAGGCCTTTTGTTTATCGCTATTTTGTATATCATTTTTAAATTTTCGTACAGGGACGGACTTGAAACGAGTCTTAACGAATCGAAGTTTAAATATAAAGTAGCAGCATGGCTTCAGGAAATTGCACGCAACCGCGAAAGCTTTCGCAGAAAGGGAGGTTTTGAATATGCATTAGAAAGAAACGACGGTTATGTTAGTCAATATGTCAATTACCGTGAAAAGCACTTTCAGGTAATGAAAAAGCAATACATTCAGCTTACTATTTTTAAAGTAATTGTTACAGCTGCCTTATTGTCAATTGGTGGTTTTCTGGTAATTCACCATCAAATGAACATTGGGCAGTTTGTGGCAGCTGAAATTGTAATTGTACTTTTAATCAATTCTGTAGAAAAAATAATTTTTGGTCTGGAATCTTTTTATGATGTACTAACCTCTGTAGAAAAAATTGGACAGGTTACAGATATGGAAACTGCATGTATTCCAAACACATCAGATGTAAGCGATACAGGCATTAATATAGAAACCGAAAGTGTAGCTTACAATTATCCTGAGCATAGTAAAAAGTCACTTAAAAATATTAACCTGAAAATCTCTCAGGGAGAAAAAATTATTTTAAGAGGAACAAACGGTGCAGGAAAAAGTACATTATTGCGATTACTGGCAGGCTTACTTGAGCCGGAAAGCGGTGCAATGTATGTTACAGACAATTACATGAACCGTCTGGATGAAGATACTTACAGAGCGCAGGCGGGAACTTTTTTACAAGGCGACACGCTGTTTGCGGGAACGATTAGAGAAAATATCCTTTTTGGAAACGAAACACTTAATAATGACGATTTAAAATGGGCTTTAGACAACGTTGGTTTAACGCCGGATATTAAAACTTTCCCTAACGGACTGGAACATCAGATTCATCCGGGCGGACGTGAACTTTCGGCTTCTGATGTTCAAAAAATTCTTTTGGCAAGAAGCATCGTGAACAAACCTAATATATTATTCCTTGAAGATCCGGTTGATAAAATGGATGAATTGACTTCTGGTAAAATTGTTGATTTTTTACTTTCTGAAGAAAATGACTGGACGGTAATTGTTACTTCTAAAAATGACATCTGGAAGAACAAATGCGGTCGTATGATAACGATTGACGATGGAAAAATTATTAACGACATAAAGCTATAATCATGCTCAATATATCTAAAGATAATAACATACTTATAACTCCGGGCAAATACAAGTCGATTACAAGTGTTGCCAAGAGACCGCATTATCAAATTTTAAACAGGGTAATCATTGGATTTCTGATATTTTCAGTTGCCTGTCTGTTCCTGCCGTGGACTCAGAATATTTCGGGAAGCGGTTCAGTTACTACTTTAAAACCAGACCAAAGACCACAGACAGTGCATAATGCAATTGCCGGGCGTATCGAAAAATGGTATGTTCAGGAAGGTGATTATGTAAAGAAAGGCGATACAATCGTTTTTATTTCTGAGGTAAAAGAAGATTACTTAGATCCTAATTTGGTTAACAATACCAAACAGCAGGTCGATGCTAAAAAAATGGCTGTAGAATCTTATGGAGACAAAGTAAACTCTCTTGATGTACAGGCTCAGTCGCTTAATACAGAAAGAGAACTGAAACTGCAGCAAGCTCAAAATAAAATTAAACAAGCCCAGCTGAAAATTAAAAGTGACAGCATGGATCTTGAAGCGGTAAAAACGCAGTTAAGAATTGCTAAAACCCAGTTTGACCGTTCTACAGCGCTTAATAAAGAAGGTTTAAAACCGCTTACAGATGTGGAGCAGAAAAGATTAAAACTTCAGGAATCTGAAGCTTATATCATTACACAGCAAAATAAACTGTTAAGCAGTAAAAACGAATTGATTAATGCGAGAGTTGAAATTAATCGAATCACGGCTGAATATTCTGAAAAGATTTCAAAATCAAGAAGCGATAAATTTACCGCTTTGAGTACACAATACGATACAGAAGCACAGGTAAATAAACTGGAAAACCAGTATACAAATTACAGATTAAGAAACGGTTTGTACTACATTACAGCGCCGCAAAGCGGTTATGTAAACCGTGCTTTACTGGCTGGTCTTGGAGAAACTATTAAAGAAGGAACTCCAATTGTGAGTATTATGCCGTCTAGTTATGATATTGCCGTTGAAACTTATGTTGATCCTATCGATCTTCCACTGGTTCACCGAGGTGCAAAAGTGAGAGTTTGGTTTGACGGATGGCCGAGAATTGTTTTCTCTGGATGGCCGGGATTATCATACGGAACGTATGGTGGTAAAATTGTGGCAATTGAAAATTTTATCAGTGCCAACGGAAAATACAGAGTCCTGATTTCTCCAGATGGTGTAGATAATAAATGGCCAAAAGAACTAAGTATTGGAGCAGGAGCGCAAAGTATTGCTCTGCTTGAAACAGTTTCTGTTTGGTATGAAATATGGCGTAACCTAAATGGTTTCCCTCCAAATTATTATAAAGCAGACGAAAAAGACGCAAAAAATGGAAAAGACAAAAAATAAATTGAAATACGTTGTACGACTGTTTTCTCTCTTATTTTTATTCGGTTTTTCGACTTCTTATGGTCAGGATTTTAATAAAGAGGAACTTAGTTACAGCGAGTTTTTAGGATATGTAAAAAAATACCATCCGCTGGTAAAACAGGCCAATCTGGAAATAAGCAATGCTCAGGCGGCGCTTATGGCAGCGCGTGGTGGATTTGACCCGAAAATTGAAGTAGATTACAGTAAAAAAGAATTTAAAGGAACCGAATATTATTCATTACTAAACAGCAGTTTCAAAATCCCGACCTGGTACGGAATTGAAATTAAAGCTGGTTTTGATGATACAGACGGACAATATTACAATCCGCAGAATCGTACGCCGGAAGCCGGATTGACTTCTCTGGGAATCAGTGTCGCACTGGGACAGGGAATGTTTATCAATCAACGTATGGCTGATGTCAGGGAAGGAAAACTGCAGTTGAAATTAAGCGATGCACAAAGAAAACTGAAAGCAATTGAAGTTTTGTACAAAGCAAGTGAAGCGTATTTTGAGTGGAGAAAAAGCTACAATGAAGCAGAACTTTATAAAAGGTATTTAGGTTTTGCAAGCACTCGTTTTCAGGGTGTAAAAAAACTGATAGAACTTGGCGATGCGCCTGCAATTGACAGTGTTGAAGCCGGAATTACGGTTAGAAACCGTGAATTAAACGTTGAAAACGGAAATTTGAAACTGGCAAAAGCGCAATTGTATCTGTCTAATTATTTATGGATTGAAAACGTTCCGGTTGAATTGGGAGAAATGGTAAAACCCGAAGAAAACTTAATTCTTACGCTTGAAGGAACACTTAAAACAGATGCTATGATGGTTGATGTTGAAAGTTTAGAATCTCACCCTAAAATTCAGGCTCTGGAAACTAAAATGGACATGCTTGAAATTGGCAGAAAACTAAAAGCAAATTCATTGCTTCCAAAATTAAATGTAGGCTATAATTACATTTCAGAACCTGCTTATTTTGATTCTTTTAATGCTGATGATTATAAGTTTAATGTAGATTTTAGTATTCCAATTTTCCTGAGAAAGGAGAGAGGTAGCCTTAAAATAGCCAAACTTAAAATTCAGGATTTAAAGTTTGATATTGAACAGCAGCGGCTTGAACTGAAAAATAAAATTAAAGCACAGCAGACTGAAATTGCCTCTTTAAAAAGACAAAAAAGAGTGATTGATAATCTGGTTAAAGATTATACTACTATGCTTAATTCTGAAGAAAAATTATTCTCTTTTGGAGAAAGTTCCATATTCCTGATTAATTCAAGAGAAAATAATCTGGTGAGCGCCAAGTTATCTCAGATAGGAATAGAGAATCAGTTTTATATTTCAAATGCCGAATTGTATAAGATTCTGGCAAATCCAGATTAATTTTTTTTCAGCTTAGTTATTGTTTTAAAAAAAAGCAGCAAATATGTTTGCTGCTTTTTTTGATTGATATCAGAACTTATATTTTAGAATTTTGAGGCAAATTCTTTTGCAAAATCTTCCAGTTTTGTTTTTCCATCAACAGATAAATTGCTTTTTAAGAAATCTTCGGCAATTTTTCCATTACGCAAACCTGTTCCCATTTCAGCATACAGTTTAGCTATTTCTTCAGGTATTCCGGCTTGTGCCATTCCTTGAAGTGATTGTTCGTCAGTAAATTCAATCCACGGTAAATCAGATTTATCAATCGCAGTTCCTAAAACTTTAGCTAAATCTCCCGGTGTACGAACATCACTGATAATATAACGGATGTTTTTTCCAGATGGATTTTTTTCTAATTCTTCGGCTGCAGCCTGAGCAATATCTGCTGGGTGAACTAAAGGTATTTTTGCATCCGAAGGGAAATTTCCTCCCATAATTCCAGCTCCTTTAATCATCGGAACATCATTATAAAAATTGGTGTAAAAATAGCCCGCTCTTAAAAATGTAATTGAAGTGTTTAGTTCGTTGTACAATTTTTCGATATTGTAAAGTCCGGCAATTGGACCATTTCCCGTTGGTAAATCAGCGCCAATACTGCTTAACATAACAATACGTTTAATGTTTGTTGCTGCTATAGCTTTCGCGAAAGCGTTTCCTGCTTCGGTAGTATTTGCAATTACATTCTGGCCTCCCAAATTTGGCGGAGTCATGGCAAAAAGAGCGTCGGCACCTTTTAATGTTTCGGTTAAAAACGTACTGTCGCTTACTGAACCAATCGCTGCTTTGGCACCTAAATTTTCGATTACTGCTTTTTTGTTAGAATCACTGCTGATTACTGTTACGTCGTGTCCTGCACCTATAAGTTTTTCTGTTAAAGGTTTTCCGATGTTCCCTAAAGAACCTGATACTATAATTTTCATATATATAATTTTTTTTATTACAGTTACAAAGGTATCTTTGTACTTACTTTTACACAAGTACTTACCCTAAAGTATGTATCATGACAGCAATTAAAGAAACATCGACAATTCAGGAAAATAAGCAGTATGCCTTAGAAAAATGTCCCGTAACATTTGTGATGGAAAAAATAGGAGGGTATTGGAAACCTATAATTCTATATCATTTATCAACTGGCGATAAGCGTTACAGCGAATTAAAAAGGGCAATTCCGACTGTAACCGAAAAAATGCTCATTCAGCATTTAAAACAATTAGAAGCAGATGGTTTGGTAATAAGAGAAGCAAAACCTGTTGTTCCGCCTTTTGTAACTTATAGACTCAGCACTGCCGGTGAAGGTTTGCTTCCGGTTATAGATGCGATGGCTTCGTGGGCTTTTAAGGTGAAAGACGGGGTTTATTCGGTGAAATGAAATTTAAGGTACTGAGATGCTAAGGTTCTAAGCTTCTAAGTTTTTTACAATCTTTGTCAAAGCTTAAAACCTTGAAAAAGAAGGCTCAGTATCTTAGCATCTTAGAACCTTAGAACCTCAGTACCTCAGTACCTTATTTAACAACCGTAGCTTCAAGTTCAACTTTTAAGGTTTCAAATAGGCTTTTTACTTCCATTAAAGTTGTGGCTTGTTTAATATTATGCTTCGCTGCCCAATCCTGAATAATAGAAAAATGAGGCCACAGTTCATGAGTTGCTGTAGTGTAAATATTCAATCTAACAATACCGCTGCATTCATAGCCGGCTTCTGTTATTACTTGTTCGAGGTTTTTTATGGCAAGTTTTAACTGCGATTCCATATCTTCATTACTCGAAATTCCGTCTGCACTTATGGCGGTTTGTCCGGGAACGTATAATGTTCCCTGCGGATTTTTAACTTCTACGGCTTGTACATAACTGCGTTCATTTTGCCATTCCCACGGATTTATGATTCTTTTTTCCATTTCTTTTTTATTTAAAATTTATACTGCAAAATTGTAAATAAGAAACGGAATCAGGTCTTGACATTTCTCACGAATAAAATGTGAGCTTTGTCACATCAAGAAGATAATCTGCTTAGGGTTTCTCTGGAAACACCTAAATAAGAAGCAATTAAGCTTTTTGGAATTCGCTGGATTAGAGAAGGGTATTGTTTAAGAAACTGCTCGTAACGCTCTTTTGAACTGAAAGCCATTGAGGAAATAATACGGCGCTGCGAACTAAGGAATCCAAAAGTGGCTTTTTCCAGAAAAAAGCGTTCCATTTTCTGCAGACCGCTGCATAAGTTTTTATAATCTTCAAATGAAAAACAAAGTACTTCGGTATCTTCCAGGCATTCTAACGACATTGTTGCTTCGGTTTGGGTAAAGAACGCATAATAATCGCTTTCCCACCAGTCTTCCATGGCAAACGAAACAATATGTTCTTTTTCGGAATCATCGGTGTAAACCAATTTTAAAAGACCTGAAACTATAAAAAAGGAATAAACGGATTTATCTCCTTTTTGGATTAAAAACTGATGTTTTTTAAATTTTTTTACAGAAAAGTGCTGACTTACAAATGAAAATTCTTCATCTGTCAGTTGGACAATTTTTTCAATATGTTCGCGGAATTTTAACTGCATAGGAATTTCAAAGTTATTTAAAATTATCAATGAAATCATATTTTTTTAAAGGTTATAAAATTCATTTTTTTTATTTTTGTATGCTAAACTCCTTATTGACTATAAGGTAAGAACAAATTTATATCCGCCTCGAACTGCTTTAATTTTTATGACTTTAGATAATTGGCCTAAACATATTCAGAAATATCTTTTTTTATTGAAGGATGGTTTCTTTCAATTTCCTTATTTGTTCAATTCTCCGCAAATAATGTTAGATAGTATGTTAAAACTGCCTATTACAAGGCATTTTCCTGAAAAACGTCTTATTACTTTTAATACATCTTTGTGTAAAGCAAAAATGTATTACAGAGAAATGGATCAAGGTTTTTGGCTTTTGACATTTTATCTAAATATGAAGGAAAACATTATGGCGCTTTCCGGTTATGATAAAAAGCAGAGCAGCGAATATTACCTTTTAACTTTTTCGATTTTTGAATATAAATTTCCTTTGAAAGACGGCAGTGCTTTAAATCTTTTAAGTACTTGCTGGACAATCAGCAAACCTAATACAGAGATTTCCAGTTATTTTTATAAACAAGCCAATGGAAAATTCTTCAGCATAGCTATTCATAAAGATTGGGCTAAAAAGAATTTAACTTCTAAAAAATTCAAACAAAGAAAAACGATTTTAAATTTCCTGAATGGAAAAAGAGGATCTTATACCTGGCTGGACATTTCGCAGAAGGCGCATGAAGTTGGCGCTGAGTTATCTGATTTATTGGAAAAAGAAAACAATTCTGAAGCAGATAACATTGCGATCAAAAAGAAGTCAATGAAGTTAGTAACAGAGTTTTTTGATAATTGTTTTATTGATACTCGTATTGAAGATAATATTTCTTTAACCAATCTGGATTATCTGAACGTATCGAGAGCAGAGAAGATTATCCTGCAAAATCTTCATCTTCCTTTTATTGGGATAGAATATATAGCCAAAGAAGTTAACATGTCGACTACCAAATTAAAAGCAAATTTTAAAGCTGTTTTTGGGTTTTCGATGCTGCAATACCATAAAGAAAAAAACATGATGCTTGCAGAACAGCTGGTTAAAAAATCAGATTTTAGTATTCAGGAAATTGCTGTAGTTGCAGGTTATGATTCGGCTGGAAGATTCGCTTCTAGTTTTAAGAAAAGATTTGGCAAACTGCCCTCAGAAGCTCGTTTTCAGGTGATTTGAAAACTAAAATTTCCAAAAAAAATATTTTCTTCCCATTTTTTGATTTAATTCTTTGTAAATCAGTAAAAATATAATTGTTTCATTTATAGTGTTTTAAAAACACTTATTGCGGTTTTTACGTAGAGTTTTTCTCGCAGGTTATATAGATTCGCATTTCGACTAAAATATGTCCGAATTGACTATTCACAGCTTTATTTTTCCTCTACATTTGGCCGCGAAAGAAGTGATTGACGCTTTTTAGAAATTACATATTTCAGCTGTCAGTCCTTTGTCTTTGCTGTTCTTACAGCATTTTATAAAATTTTATTACAAACAGAAATGCGCCGGATTTTCAAAAAAATGAAATCTGAGCGTACAGGGATTTTTTATGCTTTTTTGTGAATTTTTAATTATTGATTATATATGGTGAACTTTACTTATTTTAAAAACTTAACGTGTAATAAAGATCGGACTTTGAAGCAGTTCTTAGTTAGTTTTTTATTGTTTTCATCTGCTGAAAATGATTTTATGCAGACAGGAAAAAAAGCTTCAACAACAAGTTTAAACTTTAAAAAACAAGTTGTTTCTCTTCTTATTTTCATTTTATTAATTGGTCATACATCTGAAGCTCAAAATCAAATTGGTTTTGCGTCAAATCAATATTACAAAGTGATTTCATTTGGAGAAAAAATTGATTTTGATAATATAGATCCAACTATAACGTGGGCTATATCTAATGCTAAGAATAATATCTACAACACTCTGCGAGGTAATGAAATTAATGAGTATATATTTCAGGAACCTGGTGAGTACGAAATTAATTTTCAGGAAAATAAGAAGCATGATGAAGGATGCCACCATCCAGCGTTTGAAGAAAGATTTAAAGTAAAAGTTGAATCTGTGAGATTGACTTTTGATTTTTCTAAAATCTCATTTTCGGAAAAAATCGTGAAGGGAAGAAATTATTCAAATTTAATAATTACTGTTCCTGCAAAAATTACTACAAAAGATAATTCCAATACAAAATTACCAGCACCGAGAATGTCGGTTGCGGGATTAGGTGTTTCTTTTACTGTTGAACCAGTTGAAACTGAAATTGCTATTGGTAATAAAACACAATTATTGAAATATAAACTATCAGGAATCGTCAATCAGGAAACGTATCTGATGTTTGATTTTCATGATTTTAATAATCAGGTTCAAACCTATAATCTACCTCAGGTAATAAAATAATCGAGTTATTTATGATAAAAAACTACTTTAATTTTAATAGCGCACTCAGTGTAAAAAAGGCAATTACTTTGTTTCTTGTTTTTTTTATATTCAGTCAGGTATCAAATGCACAATGTGCTATTCCTGTTCAGGGATGTTCAGGTACCAATTTATCGAATTTTGGTGCTGATTCTAATAGTGATGCATCATCAATAGAATACGATAACTTTATATCAAGTTTTCACAGTACTATTGTACGAACTTCAGATGGTTCTCTTCAAGTTTGGGGAGAAAGGATGGCAAATAACGGAACATCCAATTTAACAACATCTCGAACAATAAACAGAACAAATTTCCCTGCATTAAGCGCTGGAGCTACAGTACTAAAAGGAGCATTGGGGAGTAATTCATCTAGTTCTACTCAAGCGATAGTTTTGGCTACAGATGGATTGTATGCATGGGGTACAGCAGGAGCCGTTTTAGCTGCCAGTATTACTACTAGTGCAGCATTTCAGAAAATCACAATTGCTGGAAATGCTAACGGATTACCAACGGGTGTAAATCCAAGTGATGTAAAAATGATGTTTGCTACCTATGGAACATTAGCTATAACAACCTGCAGCGGAGATGTATGGGTTATTTCCCAAACTGCAAATGTTAGAGGAAATGGAGCTTCAGGTGATGCTTTAAATTGGTATCGAGTAACGACTACAGAGAACGGTAATCCATTTTTGAGCAATGTTGTTGCTTGTAGAGGAAGTTATAACAGCCTTATGGCTTTGAAATCAGATGGTACAGTGTATGTTTGGGGAACTAGTGTTTATTTAGGAAATAATAGCGCTAGCGGGAATCAGTCTAGAGCAGCGCAAATGACGCTTCCTGCCTCAATAATTCCAAAAATGATTGGTTCAACTGGACCAGACGGTGTAAAATCTTATTATGTTTTAGCAACTAATGGTAATTTGTACGGTCTAGGAAGAAATACAAATAAACAGTTAGGTGACTGGGATCCTGTAAACAGATTATCATGGGTACAACCAAGATATAACTCTGTAAATGGTCCTGTTATGAATGATATTAAGTGGTTTAGTGTCCAAGAACATGATACTGAATATAGCGCTGTGAATGTCATAAATAATAATTATAATCTATATGCTTTTGGACAAAATAATAAAAGTTTACTTGGAGGTGTAAGTACGAGCGCCACTATAGATCCTGTTATGCCGTTTGGGGTATCTGCTTCTGATAGAATTTTAGCTGTGGAAACAGGAGGACATACCTCAATGATTGTTAAAAGATGTGAATCAAGATTTGGTTATGTTGGTCATAGGTATAGTGGTAGTATGGGGAATGGCTCAGGTGATGACGTAATAGAGACTACTTATACTTTTGCAACAGCCAACGTACAAATTTGCGGTGCAGAATCAAATCCAGTTATTCAGCCAATTTCATTAGGAGGTGGACCGGATTCTAAATATTGTATTGATGATCCTGTTTTATTAAATCCAACTCCTGCAGGAGGAACATTAGAGCTTGTAAGCGGTCCAGGGACCTTAAATGGAAACACTTTAAGTTTTACCGGTGTTGGTACTGTTCAAGTTCGATATACAGTTACTACTTCGTGTGGAGGTACTACTGTAACTAACAGAAGTTTTGAAGGAGCACTTTGTCCTGCAGATCTTCAAATTTCAAAAACGGCAGATAATTCTAATCCAAGTGTAGGCAATAATGTTGTATTTACAATTACAGCCAAAAACAACGGGCCATACAAAGCTACAGGAGTTACAGTAAGCGATGCACTTCCATCTGGGTATACTTTTGTAAGCGCAGTACCTTCAACAGGTACGTGGTCTGCACCAAACTGGACTGTTGGATCTCTTACAAACGGTTCAAGTGCAACTTTAGCCGTAACTGCCACAGTAAAAGCTGCAGGATCGTATGCTAATACGGCAAGTATTTCTGGAAATAATCCTGATAGTACAACAGGAAATAATTCGGCAACAGCTACACCTTTAGTTCAGACGAATCTTTCGGTAACGAAAACGGTAAATAATACTACTCCTAATGTGGGAGATCAGGTTACTTTTACTATTACAGCTTCAAATGCCGGACCTAGTGGTGCGACAGGCGTAACAGTTACAGATAATCTTCCATCCGGATATACTTTTGTAAGTGCAACGCCTTCTACAGGTACATGGTCTGCACCAGACTGGACGATTGGAGATCTTGCCAATGGTGCAAGTGCAACCCTTAGTATGACAGCAAAAGTAAATGCAACAGGTTCTTATGCTAATACTGCTTCTATTTCAGGTTCGCAAAATGACCCAACACCAGGAAACAATTCTGGTTCAGCTACACCAACTGTGAATCATAATCCAATAGCAGTATTAGATACTTATACAGTTGCAGAGGACAACACGGTTACTTTAACTCCGTTAAGCAACGACTCAGATGTTGATGGTAATACTATTAGTATTGTTTCAATTAACGGAACAGCTTTAACAGGTTTAGCACAAGTTATTACAG